>JAJZRT010000357.1 GCA_021802595.1 Pseudomonadota bacterium | reverse complement strand
TGGCCCGAACTGTCCAGTACTTCGCCCACAGCTCCCGACCAGCTTGCCTCGTCCATGCGATAGGTGGCGATCGGCCCCGGAACATAGAATCGAACCGCCGAATTCGCAGGCGGGACGACGGGTGTGGACCAAACCGCGTAATCCGTCGGACTGAGCTCCCAGCCGATTTGCGCCGAGCCGCCGGTGGGGTGACTGCTTGGCCCGAACTGATAGACGAATTCGTTGGTGCTTTCCTCGAGTATGACCTGCAGGTTGAAGCTGCCGGTGCGCGCGGAGGATCCCCATTCCGGCACATTCACCCAGGTGACGACGAAGCGGCGGTTGGGTGCAGCCCCCACGGTCGCGTAGCTCACGTAGCAGGTCGCCGTGGGGCAAGCGCCGGAAGCGCCGCTCGGTGTGGCATCCAGGTCCACCCCATAGACACGCAAGGTTCTGGCGACGCTGACGTTGGGATACGGGTAAGGATAGGTCGGCGGCGGCCCCACCGTCTGGGTGCCATAGCCGCAGTAGCCGTTGTTGAATTGCAGGCGGCCATTGCTCATGATCTGCACCTGCGTGTAGTTCACCCCGCCGAAATTGAATGTGAAGCCCAAGGGCAGCTGTGCCGTGATGTCGTCGTCGATGGGCGCGCCCACGTAACCCGAACTGCACGACGCACCGCTCGTCCACGTCACGCGCGTATGCGAAGACGGATTCACCCAGCTGGAGGACACCGCCATGCTGGCGTAGGTAGCTGCATGGGCGTGGCCGGCCAGCACAAGCCAGAGCAGTCCCGCCGGCAACAGGCTGGCCAGCCGCTCCCATTGGGGACGGCGTCCCATTCGGCGCAGCGTGGACAAGGAATGCGTTTCCGTCTTGTTCATTTCGAAAAGCTCGCCTGTATCCGCCGCTCGACATAATCCACCTCGCCGGACGCCCCAGAAGTCGCGGTCGAGGTGATCTGGTAAACCGTGACCGTATCGGCGCCGTCGGTGTAGGTGCCGGACGGGACGCAGCTCACGTTGACGGTAAACGCAGCAAGCGTTCCACCGAGCCCCGTCAGCGGGGTCGGTCCGGTTAAGCACTGGGAATTCCGCAGCAGCTGCCACGCCCCCCATTCGATGCCGGTGCGCGCCGCCAGATAGGCGCGCGTACCCTGGACATCGAGCGCACTGCTGATGTGGCTGGTGCGCGACAGCGACACCATGTAGGCCGCCAGCGCGGCCAGGATGACCAGCAGGAAGATCGCGGTGGGTAGGACGAAACCGGATTCGGCGCGGGGCGTGCGTGTCATGGCTGGTTGCTCACCTGGGTGGTCGCATACAGGCGAACGGTTTCATTGGCCTGGCTCAGGTTCAGCGTCATGCTGACGAGGCCGTTGCGTTCGGTGACGCCGGGCTGGTAGTCGAAGCTGCAGGCGCTGACGTGGCTGGCCAGCAGCGCCTGCGGGGTGCCGGCGGGGAACGCGGTGGGCTGGCCGGCGGCAATGGCATAGCCCCAGTAGCGCGTGAGCGTGCCGGTAGCGGGATTGCAGACATAGCTGACCGGCCCGCCGACAACCTGGAAACGGCTGCCGGGCGAGGCCAGCGGAAACTGCTTGGATGCGATGGCGATGTTGCTCACGCTGCCAGTCGCGCCGGCATAGGCGGCGAGCGTGTCGCCTGCCCAGGCGTCGGCGCCGGGAATGCCGAGGTTGTACACGGCGATGCGGTCGCCGGCCTGCATCGCGACGGCCGGGCCGAGCACGTCGAAACTGCTGTCGGCAGCGCTGAAATCGAGAATGTCGCCGCCGCCCTGCGCACGATAGCGCCCGCCGCTGCGGGTGCCCAGGAACTCCAGATAGAACACGCCGCCCGCCGAGGTGACGCGCACGCTGTTGGGCAGCGCCAGCCGGATGTCGCGACCCATGCGGCGCAGCGCCGTATCGGCCTCGTCGGCGAGGCGGGCGCGGCGGTCCTGGGCGACATAGCTGTCCAGCGGCGCGCGCAGGAACAGCGCTACCATCGAGCCGATGATCGCGGTGATCGCGATGACGATGATCATCTCGATCAGGGTGAAGCCGGCGGTGTTAGAGATTCGGCGCATAGCGCGTGCGATAACCGGAGAGGCTGACGTCCTGGTTGCCGGGAGCCGTGACGGTCACGGTGACGAGCAGGGTTTCGCCGGCGGGGATGCCGTTGAAGGCGCCGGCCGGCTGTACCTGGACGGTCGCGGTGTAGCCGCCCAGCCCCGCGACGGCATTGCCGCCGAGATCCACGATCCCTGCCATGGAAAACCCGTTGTAGTCGTTGACGTTGTCGTACGGCGTGAGGTTGGAATAACGCGTCTCCCCCGTTTCCGGACCCATGGCTTCCGGCGTCGTCGCGCAGCCGGCCGGGCTGCTTGCCGTCTCCACATTGGCGTCGTCGGGATCGCAATAGGTATAAGGCTTGGCCAGCACTTCCTCGAGCAGCGACTCGGCGATGGCAAGCGCCTGCTTCCGCACCATGGGGTCGGCGCTGGACCGCGCGTTCAGGCTGTAGACCGACAGCACCCCGGTCACCGCGATGCCCACCACCACGATGAACACCAGCAGCTCGATCAGGCTGAGGCCGCGCTCGCTAGTCATGGACATAGCCGGTTTCCTGCTCGACGAACACGTGGTGCGTGCCCGTACCGTTGACCGGAATGTCGAGCCGGGCTGTAATGTTCACGGGACGCCCGCTGGCATCGAAGTGGAGCGCTGCAACCGGGCTGGCGATCGCCACCCCGTTCGGCGCGCCGACCGTGTAGGGCTTTTCGCCGCCCGGCCCCGGCGCCGGGGTGGCGCAGGCCGCGTCATAGCACAGCGTGGCGTTGCCAGCCGTCAGCTGCACGTAGACATCGCGCCGCTGGGCAACCGCGAGCTTCTGCGCAAAGCGCACCGTGGCGGCAAGCTGGTCGGCAAACCCCCGCGTATCGAAACTGCTGCGCCCGACCAGACGCGGCACGGCCACCGCCGCAAGGATGCCGGCGACGACGATCACCAGGATCAGTTCCACCATGGTAAAACCGCGGCTCGAGCCGCGGTTCAAATTGGGCATGACTGATTTTTGAATCAGCAGCCAGTGGTGGTTACTGCGCTGATGACGGGCGCAGCATTGGCGGCAGCTGGAGCATAAGTGAACGAGCAGTTGTTGGGTGTCTGGCCACCAAGCACGCTAATTCTCATGTTTGCCCCAACGTTTGCCGCTGCGTAATTATCCGCCGCCAACGCAGTATTCAATGCCGCCTGGGTTGTCGCAAACGTTGAAGTGAGGCCCGCCATGTTCACAATTCCATCCCAGGTGGCTGCGGGGTACGCGTTCACGATTCGAACCCGTCCGCTTTCCGTACACATGTTGGTGGTATTGTCGGCCGCAACAGGACCGGGGCCCACGTTCGCCGCACAGTTGGCTGTGTCGGCCACCCCGCCGCGAACCAGCGCCGTGCCGTGGGCTATCCCCGCCGCCGCCTGCACCGCGCCGCGCGCCGCATTGAGCTTGGCGATACGCGCATCGCGCTGAACGTTGGTGAAACGCGGCAGCGCCACCGCGGCGAGGATGCCGAGGATGACGATGACGACGATCAGTTCGATCATGGTGAAGCCATGCTGCCTGGATCTCATGCCCTTCAGGGTATTCATTGCGTTCTCCTGCTTATTTGAATGAAGTTGGAATGCAAATGCCTCCACACGTGGCGGCCCACTGGCCCTACTTCGGCACCCGCCGGCGAAACTTGAATTAAAAATGTAACCCGGACCGGGAAATCACTTGATGGCCACGCTGGCCAGATCCCACATCGGCAGGAACACACCCAGCGCCAGCACCAGCACGACGCCGCCCAGGGCGACGATGATCAGCGGTTCGATGCGGGCGGCGAGCGTCTTGATCTCGTAGTCCACCTCGCGCTCGTACATCCCGGCGACTTCCTGCATGAGGTCGTCGATGCTGCCGGTTTCCTCGCCGACGGCGATCATCTGCAGCACCACCGGGTTGAACACGGCCGCGTTCTGCGCGGTGCGCAGCACCGATTCGCCGCGTTCGATGCCGTTTCGCATCTGCTCGACGCGCGAGGCGATCCAGGCATTGTCGGTGACTTCGGCCACCACCGAGAGCGCCTGCGCCGCGGGAATGCCGCTCCGCAGGGACAGCGCCAGCGTGCGCGCGAACCGGGCCAGCGTGCTGCGCAGAACGATCGATCCGGTGAGCGGAATCCTGATCTTGAAGCGATCCCATGCCAGGCGGCCGCCGGGGCTGGCACGCCACACGCGGAATCCGACCCCCGCCAGCGCCACGCCGGCCAGCATGAGCCAGCCGTAGGCAATCGTCAGGCGCGAGGTCTCGATGAGAATCCGCGTCATCAGCGGCAATTCGGCCCCGAGGCCGGCATAGACCTTGGCAAAAGCCGGGATGACGAACACGTTGATGACGGCGATTGCGACCACCATGGCGATGAGCACAAAGGTGGGGTAACGCAGGGCTTCCTTGATGCGCGCCCGGGTCTCGCGTTCGAACTCGAGGTGCTCGAACATCCGCAGGAAGATCTCGTCCAGGCGTCCGGTTGCCTCGCCGACCCGCACCATCGCGACATAAAAGGGCGAAAAAACGGCAGGGTGCTGGCGCATCGCCGTCGACAGGTCGCGTCCCGCTTCGAGCGACTCCTTCAGGGACGTGATCACCCGTGCAAAGGCGGCATTGGTCGTCGATTCAAGAAGGCCCGACAGCGAGCGCAGGATGGGCACGCCGGCGCGCATCAGGGTATAGAGCTGGCGCGAGAACAGCTGCACGTCGATAGGCTGGACGGTGGGCTCGAACAGGCCAGGGCCTTTCGACTTCGCGCCGCGCCGCTCGGCTTGGCCGGTTTCCTGGATGGTGAGGGGGGATATGCCGTTCTTCAGCAGGCTGCTCGCACACGCCGCCGCATTGTCGGCTTCAAGGATGCCCTGGGTCTTTTCGCCGCTCTGGGTACGGCCGGTATAGGCAAAGCGCAGCATCAGCTTGTCTCGTCCTGGGCGCTGGCGCGCATGGCCTCGGCCAGCGACGTC
>JAJZRT010000356.1 GCA_021802595.1 Pseudomonadota bacterium | reverse complement strand
CAGGGCTTCGTCGCCGGTCTGGTGGCCGCGAGTGTCGTTCAGGGCCTTGAAGTTGTCGACGTCGAGCACGGCGATGCTGAAGGGGGTGTCGTAGCGGTCTGCGCGCGAGGCTTCGCGTGCAAATTCGTCATCCAGGCCGCGCCGGTTGAGGCTGCGCGTCATCGGGTCTTCGCGCACGAGCGCGCTCATCTGGGCGAGTTCGGTTTCCAGCTGCCTGATGCGGTCTTCGGCCTGCAGGGCGGTGTCGCGTTCCAGAACCAGCTGTTCGTGGGCGCGAAGGGTATCCGTCTGCGCGGCGCGGGTTTCATCCAGCAGGGTCTCGAGGATGAGGTTCAGCTCCAGCACGTCTTCGGTGTTGCTGATACGCTCGATGTGGGAGGCGATCTTGCCCTGGTATTCGTCATTGGCCGCCACGGCGTCGCTCATGCGGCTGACGAAGTTGGTCATGGTGGCTTTGAGCGTGGCGGTGGCTTCGCGCAGGCCGTGCTTGACCATGCTCTGCTTGAAGATGACGTCCTTGAGGCGTTTTTCCGCCTCCTGCAGCGATTGGATCCTGAGCGGGCCGGTAATGACTTTTTGCACCAGGTCGAGCTGGCCGCGCAGCCAGGTGTCGTCGTCGAGCAGTTCGCCGATGTTTTCCACCAGCAGCAGCAGGATGCGCTTGAGCATTTCCTGCTGCTGCTGGACGTCCGGGGCCTGCATCTCGATGCTGACCCACAGGGATTTCAGGCCGGATGCGGCATCGCGCAGGGAGGCGGCGCTGTTGGCCTCGCGCACGGCCAAGGCGAGGTCCTGGGCCTTTTCCGCCAGGCGTGGGCTGTGGGACAGCTGGGTGACAACCCCGAATTCCAGGGTTTTGGCCAGCAGGTCGCGCAGCAGGACCAGGTTTTCGCCGCCGCCGCTTGCGCCCTGCTGTTTGAGCAGCAGGGTGATCTGGCCCAGCTGCCTGCGGCATTGCGTCCAGTCGCCCTTGCGGATGGCCTGGTTCAGGGTTTCCACGGGGGCAGCCAGTTCGGGGTACTGCCGATTGAGGTCCATCACCAGTCCGGACAGCGCCGTGACGGCAGAGGGCGCGTTTTGGTCGGCCGGGGGGGCGCTGGGCACGCCGACGATTTCCTCGTACAGGGTCTGGTAGTTGTCCGGGGTCGGCGCGATCCGGCGCAGGGCGAGGCGGCGGAGGGTCTCTCGTGCCACTTCGGTCGGATTGTCCAGATTGATATTGACGGTAGGTTCAGCCATGGCGGAGCTCAGACCCGGAGAGGGCGTTGACTATGCCTCGCATGGTAGGGGCGGCCAGTCCGGAGTGAAGGCCGGATTAGGGTGGTAAAAGGGGGGTATTTCCGGGGAAGGTGGCCGTAGGGTACGCAACCGCCCTAGCGCGAGCGTGCCGTTGGCGAATAGCTAAATGTGTTTGACACCCAGGTAATCACAAAGCGCACGCTCGAACTGCTGGTGAAACGGGCCATTATTGGCCAGCCATTTGCTTTCCTGGATCTGTTCTAGATAGGGAATGTACTCTTCCAATGGTGGCAACAATGGCCGTGCACATGTACGGGCGATGTTTTCCTGGAAGTCATTTGTTTGCATCCTCTATCGTGCCGGTCACATCGCGCAAATGCACTTCGAATGACTCGGCCGGCATGCCCGCACACCAACGGCGCCACATGGTTCGCAGCGCGCGCTCCAGCCCGGCGGCACAGATTTCCGGTTTGCGCAAAGGGGACTGGCTCAAATGCGTGCGGAGACCGCTGCGCAATTTGTCAAGTGCGCCAGGATTCTTCGACCAATACAAACCCCGCGCCACAAAATCGTCGGCATCCTCAACGGCAAAATCCAGTAATCCGGCCTGGGATAGTATCGCCACGCCCGCTCTGCCCGGCGTGCCTGCCCCAGCCAAAGTCAATGTCGGCACGCCCATCCACAGCGCGTGATGGGTTGTGGTGCCGCCATTGTAGGGAAAGGTATCGAGGCAGATATCGACCTGGAGGTGCAGGCGCAGATAGTCTTCCATGCTGCTGCGCGGGTGGAAGTCCAGGCGCTCCCGTGCCACCCCCTCTTTTGCAAACCATTCAATCAATGTGTCTGGCTGGCCATCCGTTGGCATGGCTCCCAGCAGCATGCGCGAATCGGGCAGTGCGTTCAGCAGTTTCGACCAAAGTGCAATGACTTCACGGCTCAACTTGTTAGGCCGGTTGAAGCTGCCGAAGGTCATATGGCCATTGCTCAGCGCCGGCAAAGTGTTGACCGCTGGCGCGAACTCCCAAGGCAAGAATGGCACATTGGCCGGCAGACTGGCTATTTTCTCCGTGAACTGGTCGTCGAATTGACCAGGTGGCAACAGGAAGCGGTCAGCCAGGTAGTAATCCACCGCATTCAGTCCGGTCGTGCCGGGGTAGCCCATCCAGCTTGCCTGGATTGGCGCCGGTTTGCGGGCGAAAGTCAACAGGCGATTGCGGGCGGTGTGACCAGAAAGGTCAATCAGAATGTCGATCCCGTCAGCCCCGATCCTGCTGGCAAGTTCCTCATCCGTCAGGCCGTCGATTGGATGCCAATGGGCAAAATTCCGGCGCAGGCGCCGGGTGACTTCGTCATTAATTGAGTTGTTGTAGTAGGCGTGCAGTGACAATCGCGGATAGCCAGCCAGTTGAGTCAGTACCGGCTCGATAAAGTTCGCAACGGCATGGTTGTAGAAATCACCCGAGACAAAACCAATTCGTGAACAGCGTTCAGGGTCTTTTGAATGGGTATGTCGCGGCCAATGAGCGCGCAGGGGGGCTTCAAATTGTTCGCCGAATCGGCAGTGTTCGAGAAATAGTGATTTTGTATCCGTCTTTTCGTTTAGAGCAAGATAGTAAAGCAGGTTGCTATGGCTATTGGCCATGTCAGGGGCGAGGTCCAGTGCTCGTCTAAAGCTGACTCCGGCTTCATCAGGGCGGCACAGGTTTAAGAGGGTGTTAGCCAGGTTGCAATGTGCAGTAATGCTGTCCGGCATGATCTGCAGCGCCCGCTGATAGCTGATTTCGGCGTCCTCAAAATAGCCTGCTTGACTGAAGATCCGGCCCAACTGGAAGTGCGCGGTAGCGTCATCCGGGTTGACCTTTAACAAGCGTTGATAGCACGCTTCGGCCTCATTCAGGAGATCCCGCTCACGAAGGAGATTGCCCAGGCTCTCGAGAGCCTTGATGTTGTATGGCTCGATCTCCAGCGCTCTGCGGTAACAGGCCTCGGCTTGCCCCATCTGGTCCTGCTTCTGGAAAATTGTCCCCAGGTTGTTATGTGCGTTCGCATAATCTGGCCTGATTTCCAGCGCTCGCAGGTAGCTGACCTTGGCCTGCTCCATTTGGCCCAGTGTCTGCAGGACTACCCCCAGGCTATTGTGCGCCTCTGCATAATCTGGCTTGATCTCCAGAGCTCGTCTGTAACTGGCCTCTGCCTCCTCCAGGTGGTCAAGTTCCTGGAAGACGTTGCCCAGGTTGCTGTGCGTCTCGGCAAAATCGGGATTGATCTCCAGCGCTCGCCGGTAGCTGGCTTCTGCTTCATCCAGTCGACCAAGTGCCTGCAGGATATTGCCAAGGTTGCTATGCGCTGCAGCGTTATGCGGTTGGAGTTGCAATGCTTGCCGGCAGCTGGCTTCGGCTTCATCGAGCCTGCCCAGATCCTTGAGCGTTGCGCTCAGATTGTTGTGCGCCTCGGCGTAACCCGGCTTGAGCCGTACCGCTTTCTGCAAGGTCTTCTCGGCCTCTTCCAGGTGGCCAAGATTGCGCAATGTAACGCCCAGATTGCAGAGCGCATCGGCATACTGCGGGTTGATCCGTAGCGCTCGCCGGTAGCTGGATTCCGCCTCCTGCAGCCGGTCCAGTTCCTGTAGGGTTACGCCCAGGTTGTAATGGGCCTCGACGTCGTTCGGCGAAAGGGCCGCCGCCTTTTTCATGGGCTCCAGCGCATCCGCGCATCGGCCCAACTGCATGTAAACCACACTCAAGGTCTTCCAGCCGAACGCATGTTGAGGGAAGTGCTCCGTCATCGTTCGAGCGAGGGCGAGGGCTTCTTCATATCGCCCCGCATGGAACGCGGCCAGAAGCGCGTCTAACTCCCTGGGACTTGGCTGTTTTTTCTTGTGCGGGGCAGATTTATTAGTGGACGAGACGGGTACCGCCTCCTCCGATGCCCCTGGGGGCCCGGACGTTGACTGTTCCGGGGACTGGGCGCTGCCGAGCCGTACCGCCAGTGCGTCCACTTCATCGCCCTGCAACCCCTGCCGCCGGGCAAGCTCCAGCACCTGCCGCGCATCCTCCTGCTGGCCGGCCTGAGACAATGCGTCGATGTAGCCGAGCCAGAATTGGCCGCGAGTTGGGTCGGCATCCAGCGCCGCATTGAAATAGGGAAGCGCGGCAGCGAAATGATTCGTCTGCACAGCCAAAATGCCCAGGTGATAGTTCGCCTCGGGATGATTCGGCTGGGTTTGCAGGATGGCCAGGTAACGCCTGGCGGCGTCTTCGAACTGCCCGGCCTGATGCAGAGCGACCGCCTGGCCGAGGGCCTGCCCGATCGTTTGCGATTCGGGTTGCTGAACGAAGGCGCTTGTAGCCATGAGGGATGGTTTGTCCTAATCGGGACGACGGGCATTTTCCATGTCTCGCATGGTAGGTGCCGCCGGTCCAGGCCGAACGACGAATTAGGGCGGGAAAACCCCGGGTATTCCGGGGATGGTGCGGTTGCCAGATTGCCGCGGGACAAAAACGACGGCGCGCTCGAGCGCGCCGATCAGTCCAGCAGCCCGTGCTTGATGGCGTAATGCGTCAGTTCGGAATTGTTCTTCATCTGCATTTTCTGCAGCAGGCGGGCGCGGTACATGCTGATGGTCTTGACCGACAGCGCGAGCTTGTCGGCGATGGCGGTGACGGTGAGTCCCGAGGCGATCATGCACAGGGTCTGGTATTCGCGGTTGGACAGGGCCTCGTGCGGCAGGCCGGCGCGTTCGCCGCTGACCTGGCTGGCGAGTTCCTGGGCGACTTCGGCGCTGATGTA
>JAJZRT010000355.1 GCA_021802595.1 Pseudomonadota bacterium | reverse complement strand
CTTCGGCAGCCGCATGCGCGGGCAGGGCCCGTGGGCGCAGCTGCTGAGCCAGCGCGTGGCACGCGCGGCGAGGCGGGCCGGCATGGCGCAGCGCATGCCCGCGCTGGACTCCAGGGGATTCATCGCGCCGCGGGATCTGGTGCAGCCGAGCTTGTTCTGAGTGGGGCGTCAGCAGCCGGCGTCAACTGCGCGTGCCGCCGCGTCGAGGCGTGTGACAGCACGCGGCCGCGCAAGCTCGGCAGCAGTCCTCGTGAACACTGCGGACATTTCGACGCATTTCCTCACACTCTCGTTGGCTGTTCCCCGCACATTGGGGGTGCACCTCATCGGGTGGAGGCGATGATCATCTGGAAAAGTCGCGGCTGAGCCATTCGCTCCTAGCCCAAAATTCAGAAATCGCCGCTTTTCGCCATAGCGGCTCGGTCCTGGCGCCGTTTCTTTCTTGCTCACCGAAGCGATCTTCGATGGCCGCCGCACGCGTTTGTGGCACCACCCCACCGAACCGCCTCTTCAAAGGAGCGTGCAATGAATGTCGCGACAAAGCCAAAATCGTCCGAGCTTCACCCGGGCCCCGGGTTCAGGATCCGCAATTGCATGGCCCGGCCTGCACCGGAACTGATCGCGCGATTCGGGGAATTCCAGACGCCCGACATCTCCGACCTGATGAACCGGCTCTACACCATGTCGCCGACGATACGCAGCGTTACGCCCGAGCATCTGCGGATTCTCGGGCCGGCATGCACGGTGAAGGTCTTCCCGGGCGACAACCTGATGGTGCACAAGGCATTGGACATCGCCGCTCCCGGCGATGTCGTCGTGGTCGATGCGGGCGGCTCGTCGATGAATGCAGTACTGGGCGATCTGATCTCGACCAAGGCCCGCCATCGGGGGATCATCGGCTTTGTCGTGGACGGCTATGTCCGCGATATTCCAGACATCATCAAGCTGGGGGATTTTCCGGTCTACGCGCGCGGGGTGACCCCTATCGGGCCGCTGCATCGCGGCCCAGGCGAAGTCAACTACCCGATCCAATGCGGCGGGATCGTGGTCAATCCTGGAGACATCATTGCCGCGGATCAGAACGGCGTGGTCGTGGTTCCGCAGGAGATCGCCGCGACGCTGCTCGAGCGCCTGCTCGGGCGGCGCGAAGCGGAGAAGGACTACATCGCGGCCGTTGCGCGCGGCGAGTTTTCCAATGCCTGGGTCGACGCGCTGCTGACCGAGGGCGGCTGCGAGGGAGCTGAACCCCACGTCGAGTCCCGGCCGACAGCGCCCCGCCGGGCAGCGAGCGGTTGACGTGATCACCAGCGCTCGCTGGATCCACCGGCTGTTGCAAGTCCGCCGGCTGGCCGCTCGTGCACTCGGCAGGAGCGCGGGGTTCTCCACCCCTCCATCCGACTGGCACGCCCGCATCTGGCGCGATGCCGGCGACACCCTGGGGCTGGATTTTCGCGATCTGGGGGACGGCGTGAGCGAGTTCGCCCGAAACGGCCGCACGACCCGTACGCTCGGCCAACTCGTGATGCTCAACGACCCGGTGACCCTGGGAGTTTCCGGCAACAAGCCTCTGGTGTACCGCCTGCTCGATGCGGAGGGTGTGCCCACGCCGCCCCATCTGGAATTCAATCTCGATGGGATTGCGTCGGCGATCGATTTTCTCGAGTCCGCGGGGGAGCCCTGCGTGGTGAAGCCGGCACAGGGCGGAGCGGGAGGAGCCGGGGTGACGACCGGAGTGGCCGACCGGCGAACGCTCAAGCTGGCCGCGGCCCAGGCCGCTTTGAGGAGTCGGCAGTTGGTCATCGAGCGGCAGGTTGCGGGCATGCACTACCGCCTGCTTTTCCTCGATGGCGAACTGCTCGACGCGGTGCGCCGTCCGCTGCCCAGCGTGATCGGCGACGGACGGAGCACGGTGGGCGAGTTGATCAAGGCCGAGAACAGCCGGCGACGGCGCCTGCTCGACCGCTACGCCTTGAAGCCCTTGGAGATCGACCTGGAGTGCAAGTGCGCATTGCGGGCGAAGGGTCTGTCACTTCGTCACGTGCCTCGCGCCGGGGAGCACGTCATCGTGCGCCAGGTATCCAACATGGGGAGCGAACGCGACAGCGAGTCCGTCCTCGGCGAGATCGGGGAGGCCCTTGTCGCGGATTGTGCCCGCGGCGTACGCGCGGTCGGAGGCCGGCTCGCCGGGGTCGACGTCATCACGACCGATCCGACGGTCGGCCTGGCCGCCAGCCACGGAGCCATCGTCGACATCAACGCCACTCCCGGTCTGTTTTACCACTATCAGGTTCGCAACTCCGATCAAGCCGTGCCCGTGGCCGTGCCCATCCTGCGCGCAGTGCTCGGCCTGGGGCATCCAAGCGCTGTCCCGGCACTGCTGCGGCATGCCGGGATCAAAGGGGAGTGAGGACATGACGGCACAAGCCGAGAAGCCACCAGTCATCCTGCTGGGCGGCGACATCAATGCTCTTTCGGTGGCGCGCCGGCTGGCGCCCGTCGGCGTCCACGTATACGTCTTGGGGACATCCCTCACGATGGCGCTCGCCTCGCGCCATGTGCACGGTATCGAATTTCCACGAAGCCCCGACCCGGCTCACGCCTGGCTGCAATGGCTGGCGGACCCGAAGACCGCGCTGGACGGTGCCATCGTGCTGCCTTGCAGCGACGATGGAATCACGCTGTTGGCGCACCATGGCGAGCAGTTGCGACAACGTTACCGCTTGATCGAAGGCAGCGCCGAGGTGCTGCTGGCGTTGCTCGACAAAGTCGGGAGCTACGAATTGGCGCAGCGCGCCGGCGTGCCCACGCCCAAGTATCGTGCGGTCCGCAGCATCGAGGATGCGGTCGCCGCGGCTGAATGGATTGGCTACCCATGTGCGCTCAAGCCCCGGCTCGGGCACGTGTTTCGTCGCAGCTTCGTCGGTACCAAGCTGTTCGTCGTGAATGATCGTGCCGAACTCGAGGGTGTGTTCCGGAAATCCCAGACACAGCACTCCGAGATGCTGATGACCGAGATCGTTCCCGGTCCCGAGGACGCCTATGCCAGCTGCTTCACCTATCTCGATGACCGCTTCGAGCCCTTGTTCGTGCTGACCAAGCGCAAGATCCGCCAAAGCCCGCCGGGCTTCGGCTTGGGAACCTGCCATGCCACCGACTGGAACCCGGAAGTGGCGGAGTTGGGGTTGCGCTTCCTTCGGGGTTGCGGACTCGCGGGCTACGCCAATGTCGAGTTCAAACGCGACCCGCGCGACGGTCGCTACAAGCTGATCGAGTGCAACGCGCGTTTCACGCTCAACCACGAGCTGCTCGAGGTGGCCGGCGTGCCGGCGGCGCGAATCGTGTATGCCCGCCTTGCCGGGCTGCCTGTACCGCATGTCGACGGCTACCGGCGCAACGTTCACGTGCTGCTTCCGGTGGATGACTACCGGGCCTTTCGCGCACTTCGCCGTCGCGGAGAGACCACCGCGTGGCAGTGGTTGCGCAGCCTGTTGCACGTTCCGCATTTCCTGGTGTTTCGCTGGAGCGATCCCGGCCCCTGGCTGCGTGCCGTGCGCACCTACTGGAGCATCAAGCTGGCGCGGCGCAGGCTTGCGCGGATCAAGCTTGCGCCCAAGCGCTAGCGCGAGCGGCAGACCGAGGCCTCCCACGCGAACGGCACACTTCTGATGCAACGCGTCGCGCCCCATACACATCGCCGCTTTCTCGTCGAAGCCGCGCTCGCCGCTGGCATGAGTCCCGCCGACGCCGACCTGGTGGCGGACGGCATGCTCTGGGCCGACCTGCGGGGGCGTACCGAATACGGTCTGGTCCGCCTGCCCAACATCGTCGCGCGAATTCGCCGGGGCCTCATGCCGTCCCCGGCGGACATGCGATGGACCGGGGTGGCACCGTCCGCCTGGCAACTCGACGCAGGGGATGGTCCGGGCTTTGTCGCGGGTACGCTCGCGATGCGCCGGGCGGTCGATACCGCCAAGGCCCAGGGGGTCGGGATGGTCACCGTGCGGCGTAGTGTTCACTATGGCGCAGCGGCCTACTACTGCGCGCTTGCCGCCGAATCCAACTGCATCGGGCTCACCTGCACCAATGCCGTGCCCAAGGTGGCGGCGTACAACGGCACGCGTCCGGTGCTCGGGACGAATCCGCTGGCCTTCGGCTGTCCGGCGCGCGACGGCTATCCGGTGCTCGTCGACATGGCCATGAGTTCCGTCGCCGGATCCGCGGTGCGCGCGGTCGAGCGCAGTGAGTCCTTGCTTCCCCCGGGCGCAGCACTCGACGCGCAGGGGCGCCCGACCCGTGACCCGGTCGCCGCGGCCGCGGGGGCGCTGCTTCCGGCAGCCGGACCGAAGGGCTACGCGCTGGCGCTGATGGTGGAAATCCTCAGCGGCGTGCTGAGCGGCGCGGCGGTGGGTCCACAGGTCGGCTCCGTGCTTCATACCTGGGACCGCCCCATCGATGCCGGCCATTTCTTCCTGGCCATCGATATTGCACGTTTCATGCCGCTGGATGAGTTCACTGGCCGTCTTGCCGACCTGGCGAGCTGGATCAAGGCTTCGCCTTCGGTGGACCCGGACGCTCCGGTGCGCATACCCGGCGAGCTTCGCGCCGACCAGGCGCGGCACAATGCCAGCGATGGGCTGGCATACACCCCGGCGATGATGCGCTGCGCACAGACCTTGATCGACGAGCTCCATCTTCGGCCGCCTTGGGATTCCGTGGACGATGCGGTCACCCGCGGCTGAGGGGAGGCGCCGATTACGCGCTGGGGCGAACGCGCTCTGGTCGCGTGACGGCACTGTCTAAGCGGGAACCATGCGCCAGGCAGCCCGAACGATCTGCCTCTACGGCTCTCGTCCCGACCCCGACCCGCCCGGACCTGCCGAGGCCGGACTTCGAGACCCGGGGCGCCGGCGCGCCAGCCGCGCCTCGGCAACAATGTCCTGATGGACTTCGCGATCTTGTTGGTGGGCGGTGCGCTGATGGGGCTGGGCGGCGTGCTGGTGCGGCTGGCCGGGGAGGTCGGCGTGGGGCCTTTCGCCA
>JAJZRT010000354.1 GCA_021802595.1 Pseudomonadota bacterium | reverse complement strand
GGAACCCGGGCCCGGGCCTGGGCACCGGCGAAGCGGCAAAGGTCAGCGCCATGAAGGCGACCATGGGAATGCTCATCACGAAATACAGGACTGCGAAGACCTTGGCGGTCTGGATCGGCGACACACGGATGATCTGCTTTTTCATGCGGTTTTCCTCCTTGGGTTGATCGAACCTGATTCGGGTACTGCTAGCGGCCGCCACGCGCCTGCCCGGCCCGATACACCGCCTGCAGGGCCGCCTTCAGCGCCGGGTCCGCGTCCCAGTCGCGTGTCCCCAGTATGCCTTCTGCGGCCGTCCGGATACTTTGCCAGTCGCGTTCCGCGCGTAGCGCCTGCTCGAAACCGGCCCAGTCGAAGCGGCCATCCTGGCAGCTTTGTGCCGCCGCGCCGGTGGCGTCCGAGAATTCGATCTCGTGCGACTCCAGCACTTCGTACTGGTAGGCGTAGGGATCGATGCCGGCCGCCTCGGCCAGCAGCCGGTGGAAATCCGGTACCGCACCCGGCTCGCCGAGGCAGCGGTCGAGATCGATGACGGAATCGAGTTCGCAGACCTCGCCCTTGAACGAGAAGGACACGCGGGCACGCACGGTGTTGTTGCTCATGTTTTTCGCTGAACGGGCGTTGCGCCGGGAAACCATGGCCTGCCCGATCGATCGCTCCTTGAATTCCATTCCGCTCCGGTCGCATTCTATGCCGTCCGGCTTGGCATAATGGCGCCTTTGCATTTTTCTTCTCGTGTCGGCCGCGCCAGCCCGTGGCTGTCCACCCCGCCCGAACCATGCTTCCCACCATCGAACATCGACTCGCCGCCGAGATCGCGGCCACCCCCGCCCAGATCGCCGCCGCCATCGCCCTGCTGGACGAAGGCGCGACGGTGCCCTTCATCGCCCGCTACCGCAAGGAGGCGACCGGCGGCCTCGACGATGCGCAACTGCGCCTGCTGGAAGACCGGCTGCGCTACCTGCGCGAACTGGAAGACCGCCGCGCGACGGTCATCCAGTCGATCACCGAGCAGGGCAAGATGACGCCCGAACTCCTGACGGCGATCTCGCTGGCCGAGGACAAGACGCATCTGGAAGACCTCTACCTGCCCTACAAGCCGAAGCGGCGCACCAAGGTGCAGATCGCGCAGGAGGCCGGCCTGGAACCGCTGGCCGACGCCCTGCTGGCGAACCCGATGCTGAATCCGGACGCGGAAGCCGCGAACTACCTGCGCGAGCCCTTCACCACCGAACAGGGCGACAACCCCGGCGTACCCGACGCCAAGGCCGCGCTCGACGGCGCGCGGCAGATCCTGATGGAGCGTTTTGCCGAAGACGCGGGCCTGCTGCAGGCGCTGCGCGAATACGTGCAGGAACACGGCGTCGTCGAATCGAAAGTGCGCGAAGGCAGGGACGCGGCAGCGGAAAAGTACGCCGACTACTTCGATTATTCGGAACCTCTCCACGCCATCCCCTCGCACCGCGCGCTGGCGCTGTTCCGCGGGCGCCGCGAGGAGATGCTCGACGTGCGGCTGCGTCTGGACAGCGAAGCGGAACGGCCGGACTGGAGCGCGCCGCACAACCCCTGCGAGGCGCGCATCGCCAGCCGCTTCGGCATCCGCGACGAAGGCCGCCCCGCCGACCGCTGGCTGATGGACACGGTGCGCTTCGCCTGGCGCGTGAAGAGCTTCATGCACCTGGAAATCGAATTGATGGGCGCGCTGCGCGCCCGTGCCGAGACCGAGGCCATCCAGGTGTTCGCGCGCAACCTCAAGGACCTGCTGCTCGCCGCGCCCGCCGGCCCGCGCGTCACCCTGGGGCTGGACCCCGGCATCCGCACCGGCGTGAAAGTGGCGGTGGTGGACGCAACCGGCAAGGTGCTCGACACCACCACCGTCTATCCGCACCCGCCGAGGAACGACTGGGACGGTGCGCTGCACACGCTCGCGAAGCTCGCCGAGACGCACCGCGTCTCGCTGATCGCCATCGGCAACGGCACCGCCTCGCGCGAAACCGACAAGCTCGCGCGCGATCTCATCCGGTTGCGGCCGGAGCTGAAGCTGACCAGCATCGTCGTCTCCGAAGCGGGCGCGTCGGTGTATTCGGCGTCCGAATTCGCCTCGCGCGAACTGCCCGACATGGACGTCTCGCTGCGCGGCGCGGTGTCGATCGCGCGCCGCCTGCAGGATCCGCTCGCCGAACTGGTGAAGATCGATCCGAAGTCGATCGGCGTCGGCCAGTACCAGCACGACGTCAGCCAGTACGACCTCGCACGCTCGCTCGACGCCGTGGTCGAGGATTGCGTCAACGCAGTAGGTGTCGACGTCAACACCGCCTCGGTACCGCTGCTCGCACGCGTCTCGGGGCTGGGCCAGAGCGTCGCGCACGCCATCGTCGCCCACCGCGATGCCAAGGGCCGGTTCGCCAGCCGCGCACAGCTGCGCGACGTGCCCCGCCTGGGCGAGAAGACCTTCGAACAGGCGGCGGGTTTCCTCCGCATCATGGACGGCGACGACCCGCTCGACGCCTCCGCCGTCCACCCCGAGTCGTATCCGCTGGTGCAGCGCATCCTCGCCGACATCAAGCAGGACATGAAGTCGGTCATCGGCAACGGCAGTCTGCTTAAATCGCTCAGCCCGGCCAAATACACCGACGCGCAATTCGGCCTGCCCACCGTCACCGACATCCTCCGGGAACTCGAAAAACCCGGCCGCGACCCTCGCCCCGAGTTCACCACCGCAAGCTTCAGGGAAGGCGTCGAGACGCTCGCCGACCTCAAGCCCGACATGATCCTCGAAGGCGTCGTCACCAACGTCGCGGCGTTCGGCGCCTTCGTCGACATCGGCGTGCATCAGGACGGCCTGGTGCACATCTCCGCGCTGTCCAACAGCTTCGTCAAGGACCCGCACGCCGTGGTCAAGGCCGGGCAGGTCGTGAAGGTGAAAGTTCTGGAGGTCGACGAGAAACGCAAGCGCATCGCGCTGACGATGCGGCTCGGCGATGCGGCGGAGAAGACGAGCGCCAGGCCGGATGCGCAACGCAAGCCGCGCGATGCACGCGGGCCGAACAAGACTGCAGGCGGCAAGCCGAATCGTGCGCCGTCCCCCGCGATGGGTGGCGCCATGGCGGCGGCGTTTCAGAAGTTGAAGGGGTGAGGCAGACTAGCTGATGACAGAAAGCTCAATCTGACCCGAAAGCCTTCGCGGATATCCCCCTGAACTGCTCCCTTTAGCCATTACCGCTTCGGCGGCTGCGACGCAACATCAGCAGCAGTCCAGATAGCACAAGAAAAGGGGTTGCGGGCGCGGGGACAGGGGACACAGTCGCATCGCTTGCAGTCGTCGAAACGACGGACAGATCCGGCAGTCCAAGGATATGGTCATCGGCGTCATAGATATAACCTGACCCGAAACTGTTGAGGATACTTGGCCGGAAACCACTGGAACCCAGTGTGTAGTCGAGGTACAACAAGTCACTTAGCGTATGCGTAAAGGCTGGGATGAATGAATTGCCCGAGTAGGAAATTTCGTAACGGGTGACTTCCCCCGCAGCGAATTCGATGTGCCCATCGTGATTCAGGTCCTCACCCTCGAACAAGCCGCTGACGACCCCACCTGCATACCATGGCGTCGACCCAATACCCCACACATACGGACTGAAACTCCACCCTGGCTGGTAGATTGAATACGTCATCGGGGTCGCGGATGCTGAACCGGCGGACAGCGCCAGCCCAGCCACAACGGCAAATCGACCAAGGTACGCGTGAATTTTTTTACAATGAATAATCTTCCTCCCGTGCTGTTCTTTGTTCTGGGCCATGGATGCCCATCCAAACCGCCGCACATCAAATGCAAATCCTGTTCCACAAGCAACAGTAGCCCACCAACGCCTTGTTGCAGCAGGGAATATTATTTCCCGGACGGGAAAACCCGTTTGTACGTGTAAAGCATGTCGACACCTCTTTCGAGGGAAATGACATGACCCCATTCGATGCAACTGACCGATGCCCCGGAGCAGTCGGCCAGCAAGTCACAAACGGCCAGCGGCCGAAGGGTGACCTTCGCGGTCAGGGAAAAGAACCTAGCACCTTCAGGAATGAGCGGCGCCACGACGGCGGGCGTTTCAGAATCTGAACGGGTGAATCACTAGTATCTGATGACACGGGCCCTGACTGGGTCCGTCAAGCGCGAGGCATGAATTCGAGCAAGCTAGGACCCTTCAATTCGAAGCCCAGTGCGCGCGCCCGCAACTGCCCGCAGCCGCCCTCGACGTCCTGCCCCGCCGAGTGGCGCAGCTTGGTCAGGATGCCGCGCCTGTGTAGATGGCGTGCCATTTCGGCGGCGCGCTCCCAGCTCGGGCGGCGGAAGCCGTCGCCCCCCTCGGTACTGTTGTAGGGAATCAGGTTCATCACCGCGTACTTGCCGGCCAGTAGCTGTGCGATGCCTTCCAGCTCGGCCTCGCTGTCGTTGATGCCTTCGAGCAGCGTCCACTGGTACTGGATCGGGTAGCCGGTGCGGCGCGCGTAGGTTTCGCCCTGTTCGACCAGTTCGTCGGGCGCGAGGTCGGGTGCCTTGGGCAGCAGGCGACGGCGCAGGGCGGGATCGGTGGTGTGCAGCGAGAGCGCCAGCGCCGGCTTCACCGCGCCCTGCGGCAGGTGCTCGAACACGCGCCGGTCGCCCACGGTCGAGAACACCAGGTTCTTGTGGCCGATGCCGCCTTCGATCCCCAGAAGCTCGATCGCCTCCAGCACGTTGTCGAGGTTGTGGGCCGGCTCGCCCATGCCCATGAACACGACCTTCTTCACCGGACGGCGGCTGCGCGCCAGCACCACCTGCGCGACGATCTCCGCGCTTGTGAGCTGGCGCAAGAGGCCGGCGCGACCGGTCATGCAAAACACGCAGCCCACCGCGCAGCCGACCTGGGTCGACACGCACACGCCGTCGCGCGGCAGCAGCACGCTCTCCACCGTCTGACCGTCGGCCAGCGCGACCAGCAGGCGGGCCGAACCGTCTTCGCCGGGGTGCTCGGCATGCACACGCGCCAGGGCGTTCAGTTCGTCGAACAACGCAGGAAGCGC
>JAJZRT010000353.1 GCA_021802595.1 Pseudomonadota bacterium | reverse complement strand
ATCTGCATCGCGGCGTCCTCCTCGCGCTTGTGGTGGGTGTAGATTCCGCATCGCATGCCACCGGCGTAATTGCGCGCGGCGACGAACATGCCGGCCTGGAACATCAATTGCGCCAGTCCGAGCGCACGCAGCAAAGTCGACTTGCCGCCCTGGTTCGTTCCGGTGACCACGATCAGCAGCGCCGCTGCGGCATTGACGTCGTTGTCCGCCGGCGCTCGCCCCAGCGTCAGCGCCAGCGTCGGGTCACGCAGCGCGCTGGTGCGCAACTGCAGCGCGTCATCGCCGATCTCCGGCATGCAAGTCGCCACGTCGAGCGCAGCCAGGCGCTCGTGCAGGCGCACGCAGCCGAGTAGAAAGGCAAGTTCGCCGCGCAAGGTGTCGAGAAAGGCAAAGACATGCTCGGTGGCCTGGGCCAGCGCGTTGGCCACCTCGTTGATCGCGCGGTCGCCGATCTCGGACAGAGCCCGCGCGCCAGCCTCGTCTCGAGGATGAAGACGGAACGCGAACTGCGGAGCCGCCTTGCCCAGCAACCTGGCCCACCAGTTCACACGCTCGCCGCCACCGACGTAAAGCACCTGCGTGCCAATGTGGTTTCCAGCACCGAGCGATGCGCCGAACAGCATGCCGTCGCGAAAGCCCAGCGCGGCGAGCTCCGAACGGGCCTCGGCCATCCACGGCTCGTCGAGTTCGGTACGCAGCTGCGCGAACAGGTCGCGGAACGCAACCGACGCGAAGGAGGATTCGAGCGCCAGCGCATGCTTGCGCAGGCGCTGCAAATACACCAGCAACGCCTGCAGCATGTCGATGGCACTGTGCAAGGTCCAGCCCGGGTGCTGCGCGAGCAGATCGAGACTGACGATGTGCTGTTTGCGGCTTTCGATCGACTCGATCACCAAGTCGTACAACTCGCGTACTTCGGCAGGGTGCGCGAGTGCATCGCGCAGTGCGGCCTGGCGGTGCAGGACCCGCGCCGCATCGCCTGTGCCGCTGGCCGCAGCAAGCACCGCCTGTGCCACCTTGCGCACATAGTCGTCGCCAGCGGCCATCGCCTCGACCAGCTTGTCGACTTCGAGATCCCGTGCCACGTCCGGCCACTGCGGCGGGGATAGGACAGACGCCGGGGGGAGCGGCGTTTGCCCGCCCGCTCCGGGAGACGAGGCGGAAGGGGGGTCGAGCAGATTCGGCGTCATCGGGTGATCCTTTGCAGCAGCGCCTCGCGCGTGACCCGGTACTTCTGCGCCAGTGCGCGCGCGTAGGCCTTACCGTCGGCGCGGCGCCGGACGACTTTGAACGTGCGCACGGTCGGATCTGCCGCGTCGACCTGCGCGACCAGGCTGACCGTGCCGGCATCGAAGCGCGCAAGCTCGTCGAGGAACGTGACGAAAATGCAGCGGCAGCCGACATCGCGCAACCTGCCCATCATGCGCTGGCCAAGCCAGACGGCGTCGTCGAGCGACGTCGACGAGAACACCTCGTTCATCACAACCACGCTGCGTGCCGTCGCCGCCTCGATGATCGCGCGCATGCGCACCAGGTCGTCCAGCAGCTTGCCGCGCTGGTTGTCGATGTTCTCGGCGCGTTCGAAGTGCGTCAGAATGCGCTCGGGAAACACCACACGCGCGCTGCGCGCAGCAACGGGAAGTCCCAGCGCCGCGATGTAGTGCAACTGACCGAAGGTGCGCGCCAGTGTCGTCTTGCCACCGTGGTTGGGTCCCGTGACGACGAGCATGCGTTCGGCACCGCGCAGAGCGAAGTCGTTGCAGACCACCTTGCTCGGTGTCTTCGCGGCCTGTGCGGCCAGCGCCAGGTCGGCCGCTTCGACTACCTCGACGTCACCTTCGTCGGCAAGCTCGGGCAGGCAGCTTTCGACGCCGGCTGCGCGCATGCGACGCAGGAAATCCCACCAACCCAAATAGAACACCAGTTCGCCATCCAGGTTCAGCCAGCGCGCATCGGCAAAGCGCGCGTGCTCTCGCGTGAATTGCTCGAGCCGGGCGAATAGCTTCGGATGCAGCAGCGCGACCCGATCGATGATTTGCGCTTCGATGTGATTCATGTCCGCTGGCGCTTCGAGCTTTGCTCGATGGTCGCGAACTTCCCCCTGGCGAAAGCGTTCGAAAGTCCTGGCCACCAGCGCGCTGAAGTCCTCGGCTTGTGGGTCGCGCAGCAACGTGACCCGATCGCCTTCGATGCGCACGGCGTAGCACACGCGGTCGAGTTCTTCGCGCAGTGCTGTGGCCTCAGTGACGAGGCAGGCATGCGCCGCACCGCCCAGCTCAGCCTGCAGTGCGGCGAGCAGGCGCTGCAGGAGCGGCGCGCGCGGCGCGGCGGCGGCCAACGTGGTGGCGAGCTGGCGCAGCGCTTCACCGTAGATGCGCGCCGCGTCGACGAACCAACCCTGTGCCTCGATGGCGCTCGCCGTGCGCTCTGCACGGAGCAGGTGCTCGCGCATCGACGCCATCGCCAGCTGGAAGCTACGCATGGCCTGAGCCAGCTCGTCGCGCCCTAGGTCGGCCGCAACTTGCTGACGCCGCCGCGCGACCCGCGCATCGGACGGGGCGCTGACGAACGCCTGTTTCAGCCAGGCGAAGACCTCCCCGCGCCATCGCGCGTCGACCTCCTCGTACCCGTAGCTGTAGGCCTTCGGCTTGCGCGGCTCCACACCACCATAGGCGGCATCGAAGATCGCGTCGAGGAACAAGTCGCGAATGAAGTCGTCCTGGTACGTGGGTGGTGCACTTTCGTCGTGCGCGGAGTCGGAGAGCAGGCTGACGGACGCATCGATGGGCTGGAGTGACCGCGCACTGTCTTCTTGCATGTTGCTCACCTGCTGGAACAGGGGAACACGACTGGGTCCCCAATCCCGGGCACGAGCCGCTGACGACGGTTGCGCTTCGGCATACGCCCGCTGCGCGACAACGTGTCGAGGCTTCGTCCCGCGCCGATCGCGACGGCAGGGTCAAACGTGCAGGCATCCACGAACGCTCCACCGCGCGAATATTCGCCCGTGCTTCCGCCTTCAATGCGGCCGCTCGATCGCCTGGTTGGATGGGTTGGTGGGCGAAGAAATGAGCGCCCTGATTCGATGCGCAGCAATGGCACCTCCCGTAAACGGATAGCCTGCTCGACCTGCCCTGCATCTATGCAAGGCATCCGGGTAGACGTCGTCAGCCGGGAGGCGGTTGGTTCAGGAGGACGTCATCTCCCCACTTCGATTACATCACAACTGTTCGTACTGGAGCACGGGGGCATTCGGGTGGACAAGGAGCGCGTGCGCACGCTCATGAGCCCGCACGGCGTTCGCGCCCGAGGCAGGCGCAAGTTCAAGGCCACCACCGACAGCGACTACAAGCTGCCAGTTGTGCTGAACCTGCTAGACCAGACAACGCTTCGCACGCTGTGTTGCCGTCTAAGGTCCACATGACCAGTTGGCCCGCGCAGGATGCGCTCGCTCAGGGCGCCGGCGATTTCGGCGGCCGCTGCCTGCACCATTGCGGTCGCCAGCGCGGGATGAGCCCAACGCCCGCTTCGGCCGAGTTGCAGGCTTCGTCGTGCGGGAGGGCTATACGAGCTGCCCGCGCGGCACGCCATCGCTTTGTGCATGCACGGTCGTAGGCGAAGCGCCGGCAGGCGCTGAGTTCGGGGGAGCCGCGAAGCGGGGGTGCGGGCGTCCAGCCCGTGCCCGCCGGAGCGCGGCAGCGCGCAGGCCTGGGGGGGGCCGCCGGGGGGCCGGACACTGGCGGCGGGAGCGGCAGCGACCATAGACAGGGTAGGCCCCACGAGTGGGGGGCGAAGCCCCGCCCTCCGCGGGGGCGCGCGGGCAAAAGGCTTCGCGATGCCGCAAGGCACCCGTCCAGGGCAAGCTCGGGCGGGCCGCAGGCACGTCCGAGCGCAGTCGGCGAAGCCTTTTGCCCGCGCGCCAGCGCGGAGGGCCGCAAGCTGCATCTGCAGCGCGCAGCGAGCCGCAAGGCGAGCGAAGGCAAGGCAGGGATCCGAATGGCGGGCGTCCAGCCCGCCAAGCGCCTCGTTCGCCCCTAGGCGACGAGCGCCGCAGGCGCGAGAGGGGTGCGGTCGGATCCGTGCCGCGCAGGGTCGCGCAGCGGCCCGAAGTGCCCTGGCGCCACTGGATTGGCGCGAGCCATACCACTGGGTTGGCCTCTGGGCTTCGAACCCAGGCTGGCGATCCAGCGGCGCCAATTCCACGCGGCTGAATTTTCGGCAGCCTAGAAGCCCTCATGGAGGACATCACCATGAGCAACCTACCGAGCGAGCACCACCGCCTGAACACGCACGCCCGCCACATCCAGAAGGGCCTGACCGCGCTGCTGTGGACCGCCCGCTTTCGCTGGACGGCAACGCTGATCATCGACAGCCTGCTCGGCGGCAACGGGCTGGTGCGCAAGCTGATCCAGCAGGGGCTGCTCGTGGAGCATCCCATCTCGAACCCCTTCGCCCCCGTGCGGTACTACACGACCTTGAGCAAGCAAGGCCTCGACCTGCTCCACCGCCACTGGCCGGCCATCCGCAGCGGGAAGCACGGCGACGTTGCCATGGCTCTGGCTTCTGGCTGGGAACTTCCCTTGCGCCCGGAACATCGGATTCGGGAAGCTCGATTCGAGCACGACCTTCACGTCCAACTCGCGCTGCTCCGTTCCTTTCATGTTCCAAGCCAGCCGACGTCCCTGCTCCTGGCAGACGACCTCGAACGCACAACACTGGACAGACGCCCGTCCAAGATTCCCGACATCGTTATCGAGTTCCGGCCCGCTGACGCAGAGCCAGAAGCCCCCACGCTCACGCTCTGGGGAGAGGTGGAGTACTCTCGGAAGAAGCAGCGCGAGATCGACCTGTTCTGCGCGTACTACCGCGGGGCGCTTGCGGGCGTCTCGGCGCGTCCGTTCGACCGACTGATCGTGCTCTGCCATGATTCCGTGCTGGCGCAATGGCAACGGCATTTCAGCCGCACGGTCGTGCCCAAGTGGCACTTTCGCAGGGCGACGCGCGACTGGGTCCGGCTGGACGCGAAGGATTGGCACCAATTCCCGGCCATGTCTTCCGAGGAGGCCCCGATGG
>JAJZRT010000352.1 GCA_021802595.1 Pseudomonadota bacterium | reverse complement strand
GATCTTTCCGTCGGATCGCCCCAGAGTGACCGGTTGAGCGACAAAGCCGCCGGGTACTCGGGTGAAGATCACGGGCTTGTCATTGACGGTCTGGATGGCATCGGCTGCTACGGCGACCGGGACATCGGCTTCGCCCGACTGCACCTCAACGTTGACGAAGAGTCCGGGGCGCCATGCCATCTGCGGATTGGGAAGCGTCACTCGCGCTCGGGCAGTACGGGTTTCCTGGCCAAGGAGCGCGCCGACATAGGAGACCTTGCCTTCCGCCTTCGAGTCGAAGGCAGTGGCCTTCACGATGGCCGGTTCGCCGACCCGAACCGTGTTCAAATCCTTGGCGGGCACGATGATTTCGGCCCAGACCGAGGACAGGTCGGACACGGTAAAGATGCTGGCGTCTTCTTTCACGGCCTCGCCCAGGGCAATATGCTTTTCCACCACCATGCCGTCGAATGGAGCCCGGATTTCATAGCGGTTGAGGGCTCCCGTCGCTTGCGGGGTGGCGCCGAGGGCAACGAGTTTTTGCTGGGCGTTAGCCGTTGCGATTTCGGCTTCCTGCAGGGCCTGTTTCGCTTGGAGGTAGTCCTGCTCGGCGGAAATCTTTTCCTCCCAGAGCTTCTTTTCGCGTTCATAAGTCGACTTCGCGAGGGCAAGGCGCTTCTGGGCAGAAAGCAACTCACTGCGCTGTTCAGACAGACCAGTGCTGGCAATGATGGCCAGAACCTGGCCCTTCTTCACCGTTTGCCCCAGGTTGGCCGGAACGCTTTCCACCACGCCGGCCAGCCGAGGGACGACGTGGGCCGTCCGATCTTCATTGAAGCGAATCTCTCCCGGTAACTGCAGGACGGTCCGAATGCGCGCCGGCGCGGCTTTCTGAATGGTGATAGCAGCAGCTTGAATCTGCGCATCACTCAGTTCCACCTTGCCTTCCTCCTGGGCAAAGGTGAAGAGATAGGGGGCATTTGCCATCCGCGCCGCGACGGTCGCGTCGAAGACATGGGGCTCCTCAATCGCCACGACGCTCTTCAGATAGTCCTTTTCCACGGCGAAGGCGATTTCCTGCTTGTCCCCACCGGGCCGAGCAAGCGAAACGGAAACCTTGGCGGTGCTGGGCGATACCGGCTTGCCCTGCTGGAAGAGCCAGACCCGGAAGCGGGGTTCGCCGCCTTCTTCTGCCAGCAGGATTTCGAGGCCGAAGCCGTCTTCGGCAAAAAGCTTCCCGCCGTGAGGGCCGGTTTGTGGCCCCTCTTCATGATGTTCGGCATCGCCGTGCTCCTTGGCGTGTTCATGGCCATCGGTTGCTTGCCCGCCATGGTGCTCGGTATCGGCGTGTCCCTTTGACTCGGCATGGCTGCCGTGGCCATGGCCGTCGCCGGCGGGTTGGGATGTCCCCGTGCCGAGGATCGCGGCGCTGATCGCCAAACCTGCGACCAGGATGATGGCGATGGCGATGCTCTGCTTCTTGTTGAGTTGGGAGCGGAGTTTGTTCAAATTTGTTTTCATGATGAATTCCTAGAGTTGTCCACCGCCGATTGGGGATGACGCAGCTACGGCGCCAAGCACGCGGTCGATGTCGGCCGCTGCCCGATGGGCGTCAGCCAGCGCTCGCAGGTATTGGGACCGTGCCTGGAAAAAGGTGCGCTGTGCATCCAGCACCTCTAGGAAGCTGAATTTGCCCAGCTCGTACCCCTTGCTGGCTGCCTCATAGGCACTCTGGGCGCCCGGCAGAATTTCCTTCTGCAAGGTCCCGACTTCCAGGCTGAGCGCCTTGAGCCGTTCGTGGGCCTGGGCGATTTCGGTGGAGAGGCGGACTTCCGTCGCGGCCAGTTCGTCCCGTGCCTTGTCGGCACGGCGCAAGGCTTCCAGCAGATTGCCCTGGTTACGATCAAACAGTGGGAGTGGAATCGACAAGCCCACAACGGCTTGGTCACGCCCCAACTCTTCGGCACGTTTGGCGCCTAGACTCACCGTTACGTTAGGTATCCGGCGCGTCCGCTCGACCTCCACTAGCGCAGAGCGGCGATCGACTTCGAGGCGAGCACGAGCGAGGGCGGGGGACGCCGCCAGACGATTGGTAATCTCTTCCGACGTTGGTACGGCAGGCAATGTCTCGGCTCGTCCATCGGCCCGCTCAAAACGCGGTGACGGATTACCCCAGGTCGCGGCCAGGCGTTTGCGTGCGCTCGCCAATTCCGCTTGTGCCTGATTGAACTCCACCCGAACGGATCCTTCCGCCACCCGGGCTTTGGTTTCCTCCACCGGCGAAACCTTGCCTGCCATGACACGTCGTGACGCAGCCTGGGTCGCACGCTGGGCGAGGTCAAGCAACGCTTCGGCCAGCCGGACGCGCTCTTGCGCGACAAGCACGTCGAAGAAGGCTGCCACGGTCGCCGCACGGATTTCCAGGCGTTGGGTGGCCAGATCGGCGGCGGCTACGTCACGCCCGCGTTCAGCCGACTCGATACGGGCGGCCCGCTTGCCGCCCAGTTCGATGGCCTGATTGATCTGCAAGGTCGTCGTGCGGGTGGCCTTGTTCTGGGTGTCCTCGACCAGAGTCGCAATTTCGGGGTTGGGACGTACGCCGGCCTGGATGACGGCCCCCTCGGCGGCCTGCAATTCGCGCGCGGCAGCGGCCAACGTAGGGTTGGCCGACAGGGCGAGATCGATCGCGGCGGCCAGGCCCAGCGGCCCGATCGGCTCGAGTTTGCCGGTCTGTGGATTCGGCAGGATGGCTGCCGAGTTGACGTTGCCCGGCGCCGTTGAAGACTGCGCCAGTGCAGGGGAAACCAAGGGGTTGAAAATGGTGGCTGCCAACCCCAGCAGCCCGATCAGGGATGTGCGTGGTCTACGCATCGAATTCTCCTAAATGAACAGGACAATCCGGCGAGACCGAAAAGGCGGCTACGTCAGCCGCAGAAAAAAGGGGGATGTCTCGCCGGGCTTACGCGGCGAGCTGTCTATCAGGGCGCTCGGGCCCGTCGGGGATATGCGATGCGAAGTAATGCGGGCTGAAGCCGTCGAACACCACAATTGGAGCTACGACTAAAGCTTCCAGACTACTGAGTAAGCAGTTGTGGCCATTTAGATGGGAACTGCAATCATTGTCGGCGCTCGGGTTAACCTTGCCCGACTCGCTCTTGCCCTGATCTCCAAGCGCTTTGTGCTGGTGATCGTGGTGGCCGAAGTGCTGCGCGGCTTGGCCTGTCTCGTGTTGGCAATACACACCCACCCCAGCCCAAGCGAACTGGAAGGGTAATATGACCACGAGAAGAAACACGAGCAGCTTTTTCACCCGAGTAAGTTTATCAGAGGTTGGTGGAGGAATGCCAAGCCCCGTCTGCGTCGGATAGGCAGAATGGCAAACGGGGCTGGGATCCTCATTAGGCTATTGGTGCATTGGCCGGTTTTCGCACCGCAGCGGCTTCAGTTAGGCAGTGGCGGCCATTCTCCCCGAATATCGCCTTGTCCCCAATAGGCCGGTGCCGATGGGTTGTCGGCTGGCTCACTGACCATTAGTCGGAGCTGTTCGATCTGTTCAGTCGAAACATTCGGGATTGTCGCAACATCCTCTCGGTCATAGTCGCCCAGCACTGTGAGAATGTTGTTCTCGGCATCGTGGCGCAGAGTAGTTTTGTAAAGCGGGATACTGTCTGCCTTCATACGCGTGCCGTCAGCGTCAAATTGCTCGAGTGAAAGATATGCTCTCTGGTGAGCGTCGAACACGCGTAGCCACCAAGCACCGAGTTGCAACGTCCTGTCGCCAGTCGATCCAAGACGGACGTTCGCCGAGAGCATGTTCCGGCTGAAATCGCCGCTCCAGCCGAGTGCCGCCATGGGATCACCGCCCGAATTCAGCAGTGCCGCGGCCTGTCTGGCCAGCGGATAGTAATCGTCGGAATCCTCTGGGTCGATAATGTCGACTGGCGTAGAGAAGGGTAAGCCTTCGCGATCATGATCTCTGGGGCTCTCGACTAAGGCTGTGGCAACGTATAAACCATCCGACAATGTGGCACTTCTACAGCTGTCGATCAGCAATGGCTTGCCATTCCAGGATTCCAGCGTCTTTCCGAAGGCCCAGACACTTTCGCCCACAGTCCGGTAATAGCGCCAGCTAGTGGTATCGGTCTCGCTTTTCGCTACCGCAAACGGCGTCGCCCAGACCCGTGCCTCGCCATCATTGGCGACCAGGTGTTGCCAGTTGCTGGCGCCGAACAGTTGCGCCACGAGTTCCTGGGCGACATGGCGCTTCACCGGGAGGCCAAGTGACACCATCGCCGACATCATGGCCGTTGCCCAGTTGGCTGGGAACGGAACCAGCAGGAACCCGTAAGGTTCAGTGCAACTATCCTGGTCGAGTTCAATGTTGATGGAAGCAAATCCCGGTAGTGATCGGAGCCTGGCTACCATCCGTTCGTTCTCGCCGCGGGTACGGATGCCTTTCAAGGCACTGTGGACACGTTCGCGATGTCTGGGCTGGTAGGGCTCAAAACACATCCGCCGGATTTCGGCAAACGTCTTGTCGTGCACCCGTAAGCGGATTCCATCAGAAAGCCGGTCAATTGCAGAGGGGAAGATGCGCTCGCGGTCGCATATGTCTAGAACGGCGGCCAGTCCGTCAACGAAGGTACGTGCGGCTTGGACCGAAAAACCTGAAAGGTCACTATCCACTTCGCCGGCGACAACCGTGTGCCAATCAGCGGAATCTTCTTTCTCAAGCAGCCGCTTGGCGGCTAAGTAGTCCACTCCTTCAAAGCGGTTGAGCAGTTCCTTACGCACGGCATCTTCGTCGGGAATTGGCATGCCAAGCTTGGCAAGATATCGGCCAATGCGGCGGGCGCCGAAGCTATAGAAATTGCTGGAATCTTCGGGGAAGGAAGAGGTGTTAACAGTCATCATTTTCTCCAAGTCCGAGCGCTATGAATCCTGGTGTGCGCATTCCAGAGCAACGCTCGATGGAATCGTGTGCAGCCCCCTCGCCAGCCTTGGGTTTCGCAACGATGATCATGACCTTCCCGGGCCTGGCGATGGCGGATGGCCGTGGTTCGACGCCTGGAGGCGCGAGAACCACGACCACCTGCGCAGCAT
>JAJZRT010000351.1 GCA_021802595.1 Pseudomonadota bacterium | reverse complement strand
CACGGTCACCCCGTCGGCACCCGCGTGATAGTTCAACGACCCGACGAGAGGCAGGCGCTCGACGAACTGGAAGCCCGGATTGGCGACATCCAGACCGCGGTATAGCAGCAGCGCCACGCCGAGTTCCGCGATGCTGACGGCGTGGGCGACGACCAGCGCTGCCGGCCGCTCGCCCAGCCGCCACAACGCGGCGGCGCCGACGAGCGGCAGAAGCTGCAGCGTCGCAAGCAGGGGCCAGGCAGCGTGCTGGTGCCAGTAGAGCTCGGTCATCACAGGATCACCACCAGGGTGGCCATGATCAGCAGCAGCAGATAGCGCGGCTGCTCGAGGAGCGACTCGACGAAGCGCAGCCAAACGCCCAGGCGGGCAAGGCCGCGGCCGATGCGTCCGCCGCCACCCTGCAGCACCAGCCGCTGTTCGAAGCGATCGAGGCGGTCGGCCGACCATGCCAGCAGGCCGCCGGCGATACCGCGGCCCTTCACCACTTCCTCATACGGCGCGAGCAACTCGGCCGCGCGCTGGCTCTCGGCCATCCCGACCAGCCGGCTGACGACGTTTTCGTCGATGGCACGGACATCACGTGCCAGCGCGCGCGTCGGCTGCGTCAGCAGGCGATCGGCCAGCGGTTCGAGCCAGAAGCGCTGCAACGCGGCGGTGTAGAGGCGCGGGTGACGGGTGAGCCAGGCCGGCGCAGGCGGCGTCGGGGCGTCGAGCATGTGCATGTATGAGGGCGCAGCGAGAAATTGCCAGGCACGCCAAATTGCGTGGAGTGCGGCATGCCAGGCTGCCAGCGTGAACCAGCCGAGGCCGATGGCCACGAACATCAGCCCTACCTGGGCCACCACGGAAAAGAGCAATGCCGACTTCACGTCGGACTGGACGTAGCCGGCCAGCCAGCCGACGAGCGTGGTGAGTGCGCCCAGCACGCCAACCAGGAACAGCACGCCCGGGGCGTGGACGAGCACCGCTTCCAGGCGGACCAACAGGAACACGCCGGCATGCACCATGAGGGCACCGTAGAAGATTGCTGACGAGGGGGTCGGCCCTTCGAGCGCGCGGGCAATCCAGGGCGTGAAAGGGACCTGAGCCGATTTTGCGAGCGCCGCGAGCACGAAACCGAGCGCAATGAGGCTGACGTACAGTGTCGGCAGGCGTTCGCTCCCCTCCGCCAGATCGTGCCATTCCAGGCTGCCTGTCCACAGCAGTGAAAGCGCCATCGCCAGCAGCAGTCCGGCGTCCCCCACACGATTGGTGAGGAAGGCGCGCTGCGCGTTGATCGTTGCCGCCGGCCGCTCGTACGCATAGCCGATCAGCAGCCAGGACGCGATGCCCATGAGTTCCCAGCCGACGAACACCAGCGCCGCGTTGCCGGCGAATATCACCAGCAACATGCCGCCGGCGAACAGGTTCATGCCGGCGAAGAAACGCTGGAAGCCGGCTTCGCGGTGCATGTAATGACGCGAGAATTTCTGCGTGACGAGGGCGATGAAGGCGACCACGCTGCCAAGGCCGAGCGACAAGCCGTCGAGGGTGAATGACAGCGGAATGTGCCAGTCGCCGCTGGCGAACCAGTCGCCGAGATGCACCGTTCGCGGCGCCCCGAGCAGCAGGTTTTGGAAAGCCAGGGTCAGCACGAGGGCGAAACTGGTGCTGGCGGCACCGAGGCTGAGTGCAGCCGTCGGCGTCTCTCCGGCTTCCCCGCGGGCGCCGCCCGCGACGCGCAGCACCACGATGAGCAGCGCGGCAAGCAGGGGCAGCGCCGGAACCAGGGCCACCAGTTCGTGCGGCAGGGTCAGAGTGGACATGCGTGTGCGGGCTCCGGGGTCGGTTCGATGAGCGCGGGCGGCAGTGCGTCACGATGGCCACGCATCCAGTCGCCGGAACTCGGCGCCGTCGGCGGCAGCGTACCCGTCGCGTGCCAGGCCACCCAGCCGCTGCCGGGCACGAAACGCTGAATGGCCGGCGAATCGGGGTCCTTGACGGCGAGCTGTACCCAGCCATTGCCGACCAGTTCCTGCAGGACGGGCTGGCGCGCGTAGATCGCCGACAGCACCTCGGGTGTTTGCTCGACCACGATCAGCAGGCGCATCGCCTCGTGGATCTCGATCATCTGCGCCGGCAGGCCGGTGCGCAGGTCGGAACTCGTGCCGTCCATCACCCCGAACAGGCCGGCGATGTTATGCGTGACCTTGCTGCCGGAACCATAGCGGTCGTTGTCCACCGTCGAGAAGTAGTACTCGAGGCTGATGCCCGCGCCGACCTGGCCGTTTGCCACCAGCATGGGTTCGAGCACGCGACCGTCCGGGTCGCTGCTGCAGTCGTAGGAAATGAGGAACATGCGGCGGTCGAAGAAGGTCCCGCGGGTCGCGGCGCGGCGACCGATGAAGGCGGACGCGTTGTTGACGTGACCGAGCTCCGGGCGTGGCTGCGCGTAATCGTGGCGGCGACCGGCGACGTGCCGGCGCGCCTGCGCCGGGCTGAGGCCGGGGGGGGCCGACAGGAAACGCCGGCAGCGTTCCTGCGCGTGTCGTGCCCCGGCCTCGGCGAGGTTCGCGCGCAGCGCGTCGAAGGCAGCGGCATGGCTCGCGGGAAGCAGTTCCGTGTCGTACCAGCTGAACTGGTCGTCGCAAGTGTTGTGCTCGCAGCCCATGAACCAGGTGTCGGCGGGAATGTCGATGCCGTGCGCACGTACCCGTTCGCGCACGGCGGGATCGTTGGCCATGGCCGCGAACAGCCGCGCATTGGGGCCGGAATGGCGGCCCGAGCAGGCACCGCAGTCGTAGGCCGACAGATGCGGGTTGTTGAGGCTGTTGGAACCGTGGCCGACGATCGCGACCAGCGACGAGAAGCCGCGGGTGAGGCCGATGGCGGTGAGGAAGGCGTGCACACGCTCGGCCTGCTCCGCTTCGGTGTAGCCGGCACGCGGCGCCTCAGGGGTGGCGGGGACGCTGGTCAACGCGGTATAGCGGAGACGGGTGGCGACGCGGCCATCCAGCGCCTCGCGCAGCGCGCCGGTGCGGCGCGCCAGCGCGGCGGGCGCCAGCATGCGGCCAGCCAGCAGCGCCAGCGCCGCGGGGGCACCGGCCAACGCGGCGAAGAGGCCTTGCACGGGATCGCGGCGGCTGCCCTGGACGAGGCGTGCCTGCCACGCGAGCCGCCGCGTTCGGCGAGCGAGGAAGGTATTACTCGCTGCCTCCGCACCCGGGGCAGGGATTTCCTCGATGAAGTGCGCGGGGCGCGCGCCGACAGGGCATAGGTCAGCGGGCTCGAAGGCGCCGAATTCCCGATAGCGGACGAAGAGGCCTAGATGGGCCGCCGCACCCAGGGTTTCGACGTCTGTTGCGCATTCTTCCAGGTGACGTCGCAGGCCTTCTTCGCGATCGTCCATGCAGAACACCAGCTGGGTGCGTGGCACGCCGCCAGCGCGGTCGCGCCACGCGCCGCGCCCGTGGTTGGCAGCCAGCGCGCCGAAAATCTGCTCGCGGTAGTGGCGCTCGTAGGCCAGAAGCCAGACCCACGCGGCACGTTCCGGCGTGAGCTCGGCCATGCAATCGAGCAGGGCCTGGACATCCTCGGGGGACAGGGCGGAGAACTGCTTGGCACCGATGCCGAGATGTTGGCAGAGGCGGAATAGCGGCCAGACGTGGCGGTCCGGGACGGTGACCCCGGCCATGGCGCCCGGCGCCTCGCCGCGCTGCCAGGCCGCAAGCAGATGCGCAACCGGCAGCCAGTCGGCTTCCTGTTCCTCTGCGGTGCGGCCGGTGGCCGCCCGCACCAAGCGATGGCCCTGGTCGGCCAGCCATTCCGGCAGTTCGTCGCCGTACAGCGCCAAGCGCATCAGAAGCTCGGCCGGGTGGCGGCGCAGGTATCCGCGCAGCCCCGGCAGGCTGGCCTCGGTCTTGAAGTTCACGGCGCACAGACGCTGACCGTACAGCTGTTCCAGCACCAGGCGTACCGCCAGATAGTCAGTCATCGCAACCGGCATGCCACGGCCTGGATGGTGGTCGCGCCAGAGCACCATCCCGGACCAGCCTGGCAGCTCCTTCGCCAGTGTTTCCAGATAGGCCTCCCAGCGCGCCGGTTCGAGACCCAGTTCGAGCAAGACCTGCAGGATGGCTTGCAGCGGATCTTCCGGGAGGCGCTCCAAGGTTTGTTCCCAGGTGACGAACCCGTGCAGGTCGAAATGCGGATCGTTGCGCGCGTCTGCCAGCCATGCGGCATAGAAGCCGTGCGCGCGAGCCGGATTGGGCCAGGCGGACAGGCCGAGGTCGAGATGCGCGGCCAGATGGCGGATGAAGTAGGGCCGGATCTCGTCCAGCACGTCACGGCCGGTCAGCCGTTGCAGCAGGCCGCGCAAAGTAAGGTGCTTGCCCACGCTGCCCAGCAGGCGGACGAGCCGGTCTTCCGCCTCCCTGTGCAAGGCACGAGTGGAGCCGCGTGACTCGGTGTCCGGCGACAACGCCTGTGCGGAAACTGCGGCTGCACAGGTGTCCCACAGACGACGCAGTGCAGTCGCCTCGCCTGCACCGGCCAGCAGCTGCTCGCGGGCCATGGCTGTCACCTCGGAATCGACCTGCTCGAGCGCGCCCAGTTCTTCCACCTGCCAGGCCCAGGTGGCGGCAGGTGGCACGCTCAGGTCGATGCGCAGCGCAGCCAGGAGGATATCGATGCGGCGCAGCGACGTGCCGGCCGGTTCCGCAGCGCGCAGTTCCGGGGTCTCGTCGAGCGCGGCCACGAGATCGTCGGTGTTGATGCGGCCTTCGCGAAACAGGGCGCGGAAGCGTGGTAGCGGCAGGAAGCCGTGGGCGCCGGTCGCGGCTTCCGCCGCCGTCAGCGCGTCACGGAAGGGCAGGTGCTGAAAACCGTGCAGGGTGTTGTGGTGCACGAAATCACGGATCGGCGCTTGCGCCGGCAAAACGTGCTCGAGCCGGTGGGACAGGTTCTCCAGCAGCGTGCGCAAGGTTTCGAGGCGGTCCATGCCATCACCCCCCGAAGAGCGCGGCGTAGTGCTGCACCGATACGGCGACCAGGTGCAGCAGTGGTGCAGGATAGAAACCGATGGCGAGGCTGCCGGCCGTAAGCATCCCGG
>JAJZRT010000350.1:2866-5101 GCA_021802595.1 Pseudomonadota bacterium | reverse complement strand
GCAGTAATCCGACTTGATCGCCAGCGTACCGCTGGCGCGATCCGGCACCTCCATCAGTTCCAGCAGGTTGGGGTAGCGCAGGTGGGTATCGGGCAGGCCGGGAATGTTGGCGATCCAGATGCCGGTCTCGTTGAAGGCGTCGAGCTCGGGGCAGGGGCTGGCCGCATCCAGGCAGCCCGCGAGCGACACGCCGTCCAGGCCGGCGACGGGTGGCGCGCCGACGAGTTCGAGCAGGGTGGGCACAAGATCGATCGAACGTACCACCTGATCCACCTTGCCGCGCGCCGGCCGGCCCGGGGCGCGGATGACGAGCGGAATGCGCGGACTGAAGTCGCCGACTGCGGAATTGCCCTGCCCCCAGGTGTCATGTTCGAAGAACTCCATGCCATGGTCGGAGTAGAGAACGACGATCGTATTATCGGCCAGACCGCAGCGATCAAGGTGTGCCAGCATCTTGCCGACTTCATCGTCGAATTCCGCCACGCAGCCATCATACAAATCGATGATCTGGTCGAGATCGAACTCTTCCTTGGGCGCGCCCTGACGCCGGATGATTTCGAACGGGTCGGTGAGCCGCGCCATCGCGAACTTGGATTCACCGGCGTAGGCCGGATTGGCGAAGCGCGTATACCACGGCCATTCGGAGGCAAAAGGCGGATGCGTGGTGGAATAGAACACGTTGAGGAAAAACGGCTGCGGGCTTTCCGCCAGGCGCGACACCAGTCGCCGCGCGCGCTTGCCCAGCGGCTGGGTGAGCGGGACCCCGCCCAGGTAGTACACCTCGGGCAGCAGCAGGCGGCCCAGCCGGTTATGGACGAACAGCGACACGAACAGACGCAGGTCCTTGGGGCCCTGGCGGATGAAATATTTCAGGTTCCACTGGTCTTCCGGCAGGTCGGTGTAGTCGAAGCCGAAGGAAAACTTGCCCATGTCGGCACCGCACCAGTCCGAGATCGCCGCGGTGCGGTAGCCCACCTGTTTCAACCGCGTGGGCAGGGCATCCACCTTGAGCCGGGTGGTTTCGTCGTCCGCATAGTTGTCACGGACGCCATGGGTGTGGGGCCAGGTGCCGGTCAGCATGGAAATCAGGCTCGGTGCCGTGCGTGCGCACGGCACATAGCAGTTGGCAAACAGGGCGCCGGTGGCGGCGAGCTGGTCGATGTGGGGGGTCAGGGCGCGGCGGTAGCCGAGCGCCCCCAGCCGGTCGGCGCGCAGCGTGTCGGAGCCGATCATGAGGATGTTGGGCGCAGCGCCTGGCGTAGGCAGGGGGCGCTTGCGCGGGGCACGCGCCTGCGGCTGCCAGCCCGCCCAGACGATGATCCCGGCAAAAAACAGCGTGGTCGCCCACAGGGCCATGAGGGTGTCGAGGCGGTTCTCCTTCGCCAGTTGCCAGGATGCCGCCACGAACAGGAGTCCGATCAGCCCCATTCCCGCTAACTGCAAGCGCATGATGCGCGCCGGCGTCATCCCGTGCCAGAGGCGGTATAGCCGGCTCATGCGGTAATGCATCGACGCCGCCAGCAGGCCGGGGTTGAAACGCAGCTTGCGAATGAATTGCAGCCCGAAGCCGGCGAGGGTGCCGAGCAGCGCCGCGATGACGGCGAGCCCTGTCGACCACCCAGCGCCACTCACGGTGGCGAGCATGAAGTAGGCCAGTACGCCCGCTCCTCCGGTGAACAGCATCAGCGCGAAGGCCCAGGCTGTGAGGCGCGCCAGGGCGAACAGCGTATAGCGCCGGTAGTGCTTGAGCACTTCCTCGCGGATGCGTGGCCCGGTGTGCGAAAAGTCGAGAAGCGACTTGGCGAGCAGCGCAGCCGTGCCGAAACCTGCTGCCCCCAGCACGGGGAGTAGTCCAGCCCAGCGTGCCGCGCCGCTGGCGAACCAAGCGATCAGGCCACAGACGATCGTGAACAGGGCCAGCGATTCGGTGAGCACGATGCCGCGGTCGGGCGGCAGGTCCAGATGTTTGCCGCGATGCCCCGATTCGCGGCGGCCCTGGATCTCGCCCAGCGCCGCGGCGGTTCGCATCCAGTAAAAGCGCTGCTTGGCCCACGACAGACTGAAGGCGCCATGGAAAACATACTCGGCCAGCTTGCGCCACATATACAGCGGGACCGAGCCACCGCCGCGGAGGCGGGCGGTCGAACGGGTTCGCTGATAGCTTTTTTTCAGAAGGTAACCGAGCCGGAGCCGCTCGGTATCGACGTAGTGGTATTGCACGATATCCGGCGTGTA
>JAJZRT010000350.1:0-2856 GCA_021802595.1 Pseudomonadota bacterium | reverse complement strand
TGTACTGGCAGCGCTCGCCACGTGTCAGGGCACGCAATACGTATTCGCTGTCTTCGCCACCCCCCAGATCGTGGCCGTGCGGCCCCAATTCGGTGGAAAACCGGCCGGTAGACTCAAACACGCGCCGGCGCACGACCAGATTGCCGCCACCCGGTATGGGCCCTGCCTCGGCGGTGACGGCCCGGGGGACGTCGCCCTGGTCATAGCGCGGAACCGGCAGCGGGTAGATGCGGTACGGGCCGTCGTCGTGCACCCAGGCGGGTTCGCTGCCATCCCAATCCGGCAAGATTTTTCCGCAATACAGGCCGGCGTCAGGCCAGGTGGCGGTGGCATGCTCGATGGCCGTCAAATAACCTTCGTCCACCCGGTGGTCGTCGTCCACCAGGGCGATGAGTTCGGTTTTGATTTGCGGAATGGCGGCATTCAGGGCATTCGACTTGCCCGCTGCCGGCACCTCGATCACCCGCAGGGGCAACCCGTTTTCGGCCGGCTGCCGGGCCTGGTATGCCAGCATTTGCGCCACGGTGTCGTCGGTACAGGCGTTGGCCGCTACCAGGATGTGCACGGGCATGGCCGGACGGCGCGCACGGTTGAGCGACGCCAGCGTCTTCTGCAGCAGGTCTGCCCGATTGTGGGTGCAGATGAGGATGGTGAGTGCAGTCACGCGAAGGTCCGCCTGGCGCGTTTCCAGAAATGGGTGAGCAGCTTGTTATGCAGGCGATAGGCGGCCTTGACGACAAGCGCAGGCGGCTCGCCCGGCGTGACCAGGTCATAGCCGAACTCGCGCAGCGTCCGGCCGGCCACGCTTTCGAAGGCCCTGATCTGGGCGGGCGTCATTTTGCTGCGCCATTTTCCCGCGTTGTCGGCCTTCAGCGGCTCGTGGACCAGCGGTGTCTTGCCCGGGTCGTCGACCGAAGCCACTGCAAACAGCTCGGCCGAATAGGCTTCCCCCAGAAAGGTGCAAAGCCGTTGCATGCTGTCTTCGGGGTGCGCGAGCAAATCCTCGTAGCGCAGTTCCATGTATTGATGGGAAGCCAGCTGCGCGCCCAGCGCGCGACCTCTTTCCAGGTAGCTTTCCCAGTATTCCGCTGCGAAATAGGCGTTGTAGACGGAGAAGTCGTGCTGCCTGCCGAACAGCGACAGGGCGACGTCGCGTCCGTCGCGGATCAGATGCACGATCTGGGCGTCTGGAAACCACTCGATCAGCTTCGGGATGTGCATCACGTAATAAGGCGTTTTGTCGCCCCATCTGGACTTTCCTTCGCCCTGCGCGTTCTTTTCGAACAGGCCCGAGACGATCGCAGGCATCGTGTTACGGCCTTCGGCGTGAAGCGTCCTGGCCAATGCGTCAACATCGAACTTCAGGCCGTGCAGGTCGGTTTCCAGAAAGTCCCGGCTTTGGCCATGCATGGCCTGGAGTACGCGGCGGACATTCTCCAGGCGGCTGAGGTCGCCATAATTTTCCTGATTCCGGTACAACGGAATGAAGAAATGCGATTCCCCGGTCGGCAGCGATATGCGCGGGTGATTGCGCAGCCGGTACTGCAGCATGGTGGTGCCGGAGCGTGGCGCCCCGACGATGAAGATCGGGCCCTGCGGACGTGAAGGGGGCGATAAGGGCGAGGTCACGTGGCGGTTCCAGTCAGACGAACATATTTGAAGAGGGCGTGGGGCATGAGGCTGTAACGCGGAAAAACTGAACGAATGCGCCAGTGCCGCTGCTGCACCCAGCGGTTGCGCCAGACTGCCCTGCGCCAGGTTTCCGCGTCATGCCGGGCAGCCAGCTGGCTCAGCGTATTCAATCGCACATCGGGCTGCTGACGGAGCCACTGAAACAGCTCCGAGAGATGCTGAAGCGTCAGCGGTGCATCGGCGTGCCCGGATTCACGGAAGTCGTAATGGTGCATGACGGCCACGACGGCCAGGTCGCCCTGCGGTCGGCGACGAGCCTCGGCGAGCGCGCGGCGAAGCTCGGTGATCTGGCACGTGCGCGGAAGCTGGGCGAGATGATCGGAGTCGACCATCCCATGTTCGCTGCCCGCAGAGAGATAGAGGAAGCCCTGGTTCGACAGCGCGGCAGCCGTGACGTGATCGAAGGTGTTGAAAGGCGGCACGAATCCCTGGATCGCATTGCCAAAGACCTGTTCAAGCGCAGTCCGACCAGCCGTTATTTTTTCCATTTGCGCCGCCGCATCGAGGCCTGAAAATTCGGAAGGGAGCTCGGCCTCGGGATGCCATGGCTCGTGGCTGAATCCGTGCTGGGCGATTTCCACCCTGCCGCACTGCTGCGCCTCGATGAGGTGGGGCACATTGCCGGCAGGCAGGGGTTGCTGACCTGTGCACGGAATGACCGCGAAGGTCGCGCAGACACCGTGCGTTGCCATGGCGTGCAATATCCCACGCTCGAGCGCATGATCGCTGACCGCGGACGGGTCGTCGAAACGAATGGCGACGTCGATCATGGTGTCATTCGGCGGGCCGGTTCCGATAGCCTTGCAGGCTGCCCAGTGCATGTGCCGCATTCATCGCCTGGCGGATCAGCCCCGGTTTCCCGGTGAGCGCCAGCTTCAAGGTCCGGCCGCAGTGCCCCAGGAACTGGGTCAGCATGAAAGGCGGAACGCCGAACAGCGCCTGAGGGTAGCGGGGCAGGGAAAGCCGTCCATGCCGCAATCCGGCCCGGTAATGCAGTTTCACAAAATAGCTGCGCCTGAGCCGCCAGGGTTCGACGGCATGCAGCACGACCATTTCAGGGCGGTAGCGGATACGGGCTTTGCGCTCAAGCAGGGCACGCAGCATCATGGTATCCTCGCCGCCGCCGATATCCTTGCCTTCGCGGTTGTAGCGGATATCGAAGCG
>JAJZRT010000349.1 GCA_021802595.1 Pseudomonadota bacterium | reverse complement strand
CGTGACGGTCTCCACCCACCAAACAGACGCAGGAAACGATATTTTTTCATCTGCTGATATTCCTCGCGGCTGATTTCCCCACGGGCGTAGCGCCGGTCGAGAAGTTCGCGCGCGCTTTCTTCTCTTCTTCCATGCGTTTCATGGCCGCCGCACATGGGCAAGCCGCCTCTACGAAAGAGGAAGAGCAGCATCACGATGAGAAAGATCAGCGGAAATATCCACATCCACGGAAATCCGCCCCACGGTCCATAGTTCCACATCATTACGTTACCTCCTTGGTTTTCGCCGCCGCCGAATTGTGCCTAACTGGGCGGCTATGCTGTTTGACCTCGTTCGTGACCGTGGCCGGGTGTGCGTCCAGCCAATGTTTCAAGTCGTGCAGGATGCGCAACAGTTTTGGGTCGGCGAGGCAGTACATAGATAAAAGGCCCGCGACGTTCGGCACGGACGAATCCCGCCTCACGCAACACGCGCAAATGGAATGACACGTTGGTTTGTCCCAATCCCGTTGCATTGATGATGTCCGTCACCGGACGGCATTCCAGCCCTAAACCACACAAGATGCGTAGCCGGTTCGGTTCCCCGAGCACTTTGAGTGCCGGCCTTCCCTAATCGTCAAAGTGCCCGAATACTTCTTGCACTGTCAGCCACACTCAGTTTATCATTATCGCAATCGTCTAAATGAGATACACTCGCGATGCCCACAGCCAAAATTATTACCAATCCTGTCTGCAACGTCACCTGCTTTGATCTGGAGAAGGTCGCCCGGATCAAGTCCGAGCTGGCGAAGGATGAGCAGTTGCTGCCGCAACTGGCCGAGCTGTATAAGCTGCTGGGCAACGTGACGCGCCTGAAGATTCTGCTCTCACTCGCCCATGGCGAGCTGTGTGTCTGCGACGTGGCGCATGTCCTGGGGCTGACTGTCGCCGCCACCTCACACCAGCTCAAGCTGCTGCGCAGCCAAGGCTGGCTTACCATGCGCAACGACGGCAAGATGGTCTATTACCGGGTGCACAGCGAGGGCCTGCTGAAGGCGCTCAAGGGCGACTTCTGTCTGCTGGAGGAGCGGCTGGCATGAACGCCCCTGCCGTCGAGAATCGGGCGCTGGAGACGGTGCGCAGCGAACTCCGCAGCGCGATGGCGGCGACCAAGTGCCACCGCTGCGGCTGCTTTCAGGACACGGTGCGGGCCCTCGAAGGTTCATCCGTCCTGCAGGGCAGGATCGGCCCGCAGCTCGCCGAGGCACGCGCCCTGTTCGAGATGAAGCGCTACGATTGCCTGGGCTGCGAGGTGTGCTGGCCGGCGGTGGCCGCGAACGCTGCGGCCGAGCTCGACCCGGCGCTGGCGCAGGCAGGCCACTGCGCCACCGCCGATCTGCCCGAACGCGAGGGCTGGCCGCCGCTGCCCGGCGACTACCGCGTGCTGCGCTTTCAGGCGCCGGTGGCGGTATGCACGTTGAACTCGGACGATCTGGTGCATCAGCTCGCAATGGCACGGCCTTCCGGCCTAGCCATCGTCGGCAGCCTACACACCGAGAACCTGGGCATCGAGCACCTCATCCGCAACCTGTTGCCCAATCCGAACGTGCGCTTCCTCGTGGTCTGCGGCGAGGACGCGCGCAAGGCCGTCGGCCACCTGCCCGGGCAGTCGCTGGTGAGCCTGATGCGCGAGGGGCTGGAAGAGAGCGGGCGCATTCGCAGCGCCAAGGGCAAGCGCCCGGTCATCAAGAACGTGGGCCGCGAGCAGGTGGAGACATTCCGGCGCCGTCTGCAAGTGGTGGACATGATCGGGACGACCGACATCGAGGCGATCGTCGGAAGCATCGCGGAGGCCACCGCGAACGATCCCGGCCCGGATGAGGAGATCGCTGACGATCCGGCAAAGATTTCCATCGAGCAGGCGGTGGAGCCGGCGCGCCTCGTCTCCGATCCGGCCGGCTATTTGGTGATCTACCCGGACAGACGCCGCCGCTTGCTCGTGCTGGAGCACTATGCCAACAATGGCGTGCTCACACGGGTCGTCGAGAGCGTCACGTCGACGGCGCTCTATAGCACTGTGATCTCCCAGGGGCTGATCAGTCGGTTGGATCACGCCGCCTACCTGGGCCGGGAACTGGCACGCGCCGAGCATGCGCTGGCTACCGGAGAGGGCTACGTGCAGGACCGCGCACCAGGTGAGGAAGAGACGGCACCATCGGTTTGCGATGCTGGTGCGGGTTGCGGTTGTGCGGCTTAGCGGCCGCCATCGACGGTGGGCGCCGGATGACACTATGAAAGGAAATATGGAAATGAAGAAATCAATCAAGACCGATACGCGAAAAACGGGATCGAGTGCTGCCACCAAGAAGCGTGGCTACTGGATCGCGGGGTCGCTGGTGTTAGGCGCCGCATTGGTGACGGGCAGCGCGCTATTGGCCGGCGGCAACGTCGCCAACGCCGGCTTGCCCGACCTGCTCGGCAAGGCGCAGCCGCCGCTGCCCAAGGGGGCGTTGCAGGTGCAGGATCTGGCTGCCGATCCGAAAGGCTACACCGGCAAGATTCTGGTGCGCGGCGTCGTGGCAAAGTTCGCTCCCAATGATCCACATTTGGTGGGCCTGATCGACTCGCGCGAGGCCCGGGTCTGCCGAGACCTGAATTGTGCACAGTATTACCTGCCGATCAAGGTCAAGGATACCAATCTCAAACCCTGGGATGAGGTGAACGTGCGCGGGACCATGACGGAGGATACGAACAAGAAAATGGTCTATCTCCGCGCCGACTCGGTAGAGAACCTGGGCTCGATCAAGAAATGAATCTCGGCAAATTGGTATGGCGCAACCTGCTGCGCCGGCGCGGGCGTTTTGTCTTTACCTTGGCGGGCGTGAGCGTGGGGATGGCGGCGTTCGTCGCCTTGATGACCATAGGACAAGGCCTGACCACGGAAATCAAGAAGCAGGCGCAGGGGCTGGGGGCCAATCTGGTGGTCACACCCAAGGGCTGGTGCGCCTATGAGCAGATTTCGGTGCTCACCGGGGAACAACTGCCCGAGGCGATTCCCATGTCTGAATTGGCGAAGATTCGCGCCGTGCCGGGTGTCAAGAGCGCCGTTCCCTACCTCAACGAAAAGACCGCGTTCCGCAACCAGCCGGTGCCGGTGATCGGAGTTTGGCCGGAAGAGATGCGCGCGTTGCAGAAGTGGAGTATCGACTCGGGGCACTACTTCAATTCTCCGGATGAGCGTGGGATCGTCGTCGGGTCGGCAATCGCCAAACAGTTCAAGCTTAAGCCGGGCGACGAATTCACCGTGCGCGGCAAGCCGATTCCCGTGATCGGCGTTCTGCGCGAAGCGGGCAGCAAGGACGACATTGCCACCTTCATACCACTCACCCTCGCCCAGCAGATATATGACGTGCAGGACAAGGTATCGTTCATCGCCGTCCAGGTCAGCGACCTCGAAAAAATCGAGGCAACCAGCCTCAAGATTCAGGAAGTTGCCAACGTCGCCGTGGTCACCGACAAGCAACTGCTGTCTTCGGTACTGTCGATCGTAGGTTCGGTCGGTGCGGCCATGCAGGCGGTGGCGGCAGTCGGCGTACTTGCTGCGGCATTCGGTATCGTCAATACCCTGCTCACCGCCGTGCATGAACGCCGACGCGAGATCGGCATTCTGCAGGCGCTCGGCAGCACCCGGCGTACATTGTTCCTGGCATTCATGCTCGAATCCGGGCTCTACGGGTTGCTCGGCGGGATTCTGGGCGTGACGATAGGCATTCTTGCCGCTTACCTGTTCGGCTCTTACCTCACCGACAATGCGTTCACCGCGTCACTGAATCAGTCACAGACGGTGGCGATCGACTACGGAACCATCCTTCTCACATTGGGCTTTTCCGTGTGTCTCGCACTCTTCGCCGGTCTTTACCCGGCATACCGTGCGACCAAGCTCTCTCCTGTGGAGGCCATGCGCCATGTCTAACGCCGTCATCGAACTGGAGGAAGTGAGCAAAACTTACGGCAGTGGCGCCGCTGAGGTGAAGGCGGTCTCGGAAGTCTCGATGACCGTGGAGCGTGGCGGCTGGGTCGCGATCATGGGGCCTTCCGGTCATGGCAAAAGTACGCTGCTGCAACTCATCGGCGGCCTGGACCGTCCCAGCGCCGGCCGCATCGTGTTGGACGGCTCGGAGCTTGGCACTCTCGATGCCGCGGAACTGGCCGCCGTGCGCGGCAAAAAAATCGGTTTCGTGTTCCAGTTCTTCAACCTGATGCCGCATCTTACGGCGCTGGAAAACGTCGAGATCGCGCTCTGGCTCGGCGGCGGGACACATAGCAACAGGCGCGCCATGGATCTGCTGGAACGCTTTGGCTTGGGTGACAAGGCCCATCACCTGCCGAGCATGCTCTCCGGTGGCCAGCAGCAGCGCGTTGCGATTGCCCGCGCCTTGGCCAACGAGCCCGATATTCTTCTCATGGACGAACCCACCGGCAACCTGGACTCCGGCTCCGAGGCGGAGCTGCTGGCCTTGCTCGGTGAGCTAAACAAGGCAGGCAAAACGCTCCTCATGGTCACCCACAACCCGACTGTGGCTAGCCACGCGCAGCGCTTGGTGCGCGTCAAGGACGGGCGCATCGAGGAGGACCGCAGCAATGGCGTCTAAGCGGAACCTGCTGCTCGCGTTGGCGGCGATTGCGGTGTTGGGCGCTGCCATCGCTTTCTATGCGCTCGCGCAACGTCCGGCCGCGCCCGACGCCACGTTCACGACGCTCGACGGTCGTCAGCTCCGGCTGGCGGACTTGCGGGGCAAGACAGTGGCGGTGATGTTCTGGGCCACGAGTTGCCCCATTTGCAAAGGCGAAATGCCCGATCTCGTCGAGACCTATCACAAGTACCAGCCCCGCGGTTTCGAACTGATCGCGGTGGCAATGGCGTACGACTCCCCGGAGCACGTGAAGAACTTTGCGAAAAGCGGTGGGCTACCGTTCCCAGTCATCCTGGACACGGGCGGAGACCTCGCTCGTGCGTTTAGCGACACGAAGGTGGTTCCCACCACCTTTCTCATCGACGGGAGCGGGAAATTCGTTTCGCGGACGCTTGGGGCGATCGATTTCACCAAACTGCGCCAGTACCT
>JAJZRT010000008.1:1057-25596 GCA_021802595.1 Pseudomonadota bacterium | reverse complement strand
AGAACAGCGCGTTCATGCAATCACCATCACCACACGCGAGGAGCAGAGCATGAACAGCAAACAGACCATCGAGGCCAAAGTCATCGACACCAACCATCGCCTGCGCGGCTGGATGAACGTCGATGTCGAGTTTCACCAGAACCTGCCGGTCGAGGTCATCCACGACGGTAAGACCTACACCTACACGGGCAAGGACGGCGTCTGGATGTCCACCGGCCGCGAGACGCGCGAGATGGCCACCCCCGAAGATGCCCGCCTCTGGATCACCCTCGACGGACACATCGTCCTCGAAGACTGAATATCACCCACCACCAGGAGACCACCATGACAACCCGCATCACACTTAGCACGACCCAGTACGACATCCTCGAACACGCCATCGACCAGACCAGCGGGCAGATCGTCTGGTTTCCCGAGAATGTGAAGGGCGGTGCCCGGCACAAGGTCATCCAGGGCTTGTTCAACAAGGCCCTGATTACCCGCGACGGCCAGGACAACTACTTCGTCGCCGCCGAGGGTTACGTGGCCCTTGGGCGCGACCGGCCAACGCCTGCGCCCCTTCACCCCGACCCCGAGGTCGAGGCCGCCGTGTCGGCCGCTGAAGCCAACTGGGCGCAAGAAAAGCAGGTCGCGGCCCAGCGACTGCTCAAAGTCGGCGTCGAGGGCAAGCCCCGCATGCGCGACAACAGCAAGCAGGCCACCGTGATCCAGATGCTGCAACGCCCCGAGGGCGCCACCATCAGCCAGATCTGCGCAGCCACCGGCTGGCAGGCCCATACGGTGCGCGGCACCTTTGCCGGGGCCTTCAAAAAGAAACTCGGGCTCAACCTCACTTCGGACAAGGCCGAGGGGGGCGAGCGCATCTACCGGATCATCTGATCCGCAAAACAATCAGGGCGGCCCGATCACCCGGCACCGCCCTGATTCACCCCATGGAGACGGGCTTATTTCTGTCTTACTTCTTGGCTTTCTTCTTCGGGGCAACGGCGGCCTTGAAGGCTGCGCCAGCCTTGAACGTCGGAACCGTGGTGGCCGCAATCTTCAGCGCTTCGCCGGTCTTCGGATTCTTGCCAGTGCGGGCAGCGCGCTTCGATGCCTTGAAGGTGCCGAAGCCAATCAGGGCCACGTCGTTGCCCTTGGCAACAGCGGCAGTGATGATCTCGACCAGGGCGTCGACGGACTTGCCGGCAGCCGCTTTGGAAACCTCGGTCTTGGCGGCCAGAGCTTCAATCAGTTCCGATTTGTTCATGTGGTGCTTACTCCCCTTGGTTGGAAAGCGGGGATTCTGCCACCAATTCATTCTTCATCAAAAAGTGCTTGGCTTCCTGATTGAACAGCGCGTTCATGCGCATGTCACATCAATCAACAACCGGAGACCACCATGATCACCACCATACGCGCCCGTTTTACCCGCAAACCCTGCAGCCTCGATGAGGTGCTTCACAACACTGACCCGAGCGCACCGCCTGAGCCTATCGCGATCGAGTTCCGCAAGGAACTGACTGCCGCCGAGTACGACGCCTTTGCCAGCACCCTGCTGGAGGATCGCGAATGGCTTACCGGACGCGGTGGCCATGCAAATGGTCAACGACAAGTCGTGGAGGTCAGCGCCCCCGGCCGCACCACCCTCTACGTCGATCCCTCCGGTGGCAGCTACGGACGCTACGTCGGGGTGGCGATTGACTCGCCGACATCGGGCAACGACCAGGCCAACGCGATCCGCTGGCTGCTCGACAATCGCCGCCCCGAAGTCAGCATCGACCAGGCACTGCGCAGCCTTCGCATCGCGTTGAGTGGCGACCGCCAGGCGATGACACTGCTCGACCAGATCGCCTCGGAAAATTGATTCAAGTTCTTCGATAAATAGCTTGGCTTCTCAATCAAACAGCGCGTTCATACGGGTGTCGCAACGATCAACCAAGGAGACCGAAATGACCACCCAGCAAACCATCCCCACCACCCAGAACGAAGCCTGGGGCTTTTTTGGCACGATGAACGACAACGCCGAAGCAGCCTGGCCGATCGCGATGACCGCGATCTCGGACGCCACCAACCAGCCCCTCGAGTCGGTCAGACTGTTCCTCGACAGCCGCCACGGACGCCACTTTGCGGATGACGTCCTCAATGAGATGCTGCGGGGCCACACAATCCAGCAGGCCATCGACGCGGCAGTGACGCGGTGGATGGGCTGGACGATTAGCCGCCAGACCAGCAAGGACTACGGCATCCCCAAGGGGCTGCCTTACCTCACCGGCTTCGTGATCCACTGCGAAGTGACCGACGAGTCCTTCGAAGCCGAAGCAGCGTAAGGAGATCAACATGGCCGCCGTCGTCACCACCCCACAACTCGAAGCCAACTACGACAAGTTCATTGCCGAACTGACCAAACTCACCCGCAAGTACGGGGTGGCAATCCGGTCAGTCGGTGGGATATACCTCGCAGACGACCCTGGCGAGTTCCGCAACGTCCGCTACGTCGCCGACATCACCAGCGGCGACCTCCTGCCGGAGTTCCCCACCGACTGACAGCGTATCGAACGCTGCACCATCCGACTGCCGGATGGCCTTTGCCCCGGCGTAGTCCTGCCAGCGCCGCACGATCACATCGACGTACTTCGGGTCCAGTTCGATCAGCCGCGCCTTGCGGCCAGACTTGTGGGCGGCAATCATCGTTGTGCCAGACCCACCGAAGGGATCCAACACCACATCGCCGGGACGACTCGAATTCCGAATGGCCCGTTCCACCAATTCCACCGGCTTCATGGTCGGGTGCAGATCGTTCTTCTGCGGTTTCTTGATCTGCCAGACATCGCCCTGGTCGCGGTCGCCGCACCAGTGACGGTCAGCGCCCTCGGGCCAGCCATAGAGGATGGGCTCGTACTGGCGCTGGTAGTCTGCACGCCCCAGGGTGAAGGTGTTCTTGGCCCAGATGACGAAGGTCGACCAGTGACCACCGGCAGCGCGAAACGCTGCTTGCAGGCGGTCGAGTTCGCTCGACGACATGGCCACGTAGATGCCACCCTGGCAATGCGCCACGGTGGGCGTCAGGGCCGCCAGCAGGAAATCGTAGAACCCGTCACCCAGGTTGTCGTTGAGGATCGCGCGATCCTTGCCGCGCATCTTGTCCTTGGCCGAGTTGGCGTAATTGACGTTGTACGGCGGATCGGTAAATACCATGTCGGCAATTTCGTCGCCGAGTACCTTCGCGAAGGCATCCGGGTCGGTGGCATCACCACAGATCACCCGATGCTCGCCGCAGATCCAGACATCGCCCGCCCGGGAGATTACGGTGCCGGAATCTTCTGGTACCGCATCCTCGTCGGTGTCGCCCTCGGTGGTTGTTTCTTCGCCCGCCATGAGGTCGGCCAGCGCATCGGCATCGAACCCGGTCAGCGCCAGATCAAAGTTATCGTCTTGCAGTGCGGCCAGTTCGACCTGGAGCATGGCCTCGTCCCATCCGGCGTTCTCGGCGATGCGGTTGTCCGCGATCACCAAGGCCCGGCGCTGGGTGGGTGTGAGATGGTCAAGCACCACGACTGGCACGGTCGGGATGCCGAGCTTCTGGGCAGCAGCGAGCCTGCCGTGCCCGGCGACGATGACGCCATCGCCGCCAGCCAGGATCGGATTGGTGAAACCGAACTCTGCGATCGAGGCCGCAATCTGGGCGACCTGGGCATCCGAGTGTGTGCGCGAGTTACGGGCATACGGCACCAGCTTGGCCGTGGGCCATTGCTCGATCTTGTCCGCAAGCCAGGAGATGGTCATGCCGGACCTCCCAGACGCTCACGGGCCACGGCATCGAAGGTCTGTCCCGTCGATGCGAGCGTGACCGGCACCTCGGGAAAGTTCTGCTGGAAGCGCTTCACGGCGACATCGACGTACTCTGGCGCGATCTCGGTGGCGCGTACCTTTCTGCCGGTGCGCTCGGCGGCCAGAAGAGTCGTGCCCGAACCGCAGAAGGGTTCGAAAACGAGTTCGCCAGCATCGGTATAAGACTCGAGAACGAACTGGGGCAGCGCCACCGGGAACACGGCCGGGTGGTCAATGTCCTGACCGATCTTGCCCTTGTGCCGCATGATGCGAATCACGGAATCGGGAATCTTGGTCTCTTGCGTGACCTGGCCGACATGGTTCCAGGCGGTCTTGCTGCCATCCTTGTTGCGCATGCCGCCGGCACTGGTACCGTCGCCGCGCAGATGGGTGTCCCTCCCGGCGTAGATACAGGGCACAAACTTGTTCGGGCGTCGCGCTTCGGAGTCCTTGCGGTTGAAGTGGAAGACGAATTCGAATGAAGGTGCCAGCCGGCCATTCCAGTCACCTGGCAATCCCGGCCCCTGGTCCCAGACATACCAGGCGAAGCGCCGCCAGCCTTGGGTCCGCATCCAGTCGAGCCAGCCATCCCAGTAGGGAATGACTTCCTGCTCGCGGTGGATCAAACCAAGATTGACCAGCACCTGGCCATTCGGGGCCATCGGCAGGTTGCCGAAGACGCCCCGCATCAGGGCATCCCAATCAATGATGGTGTTCGTATAGTCCCGCTGGTTGCCGTAGGGCGGCGAGGTGAAGCACAAGGCGGCTTTCTCGCCGGCCATCAGCGTTCGGACGACGCCCGGGTCCGTGGCATCGCCACAGATGACGCGATGCGCGCCGATCTGCCAGACATCGCCTGGACGCGATACCGGGTTCGATGGCGCATCTGGCACATCGTCGGCGGCATCCTCTTCGGTGTCGGCCGAGGACTCGTCCTGCAATGCCTGCTCGGCACCAACCAGCAGTTCCACGATCTCCTCGTTGGAGAAGCCGGTCATGGTCAAGTCGAAACCTGCCTCGGACAACTCGGCCAGTTCCAGCGAGAGCAGTTCCTCGTCCCACCCGGCGTCGAGTGCCAGACGGTTATCGGCGATCACGTAGGCCCGTTTCTGTGCTGGCGAGAGGTGACCAAGTTCAATCACTGGCACTTCCAGCAGATCCAGCTTGCGCGCCGCCGCCAGACGGCCATGGCCGGCAATGATGCCGTTGCTGCCGTCGACGAGGATGGGCTGTGTCCAGCCGAACTCGACGATGCTGGAGGCCAGCTTGGCAATCTGCGCCTCGGAGTGCGTGCGCGGATTGCGGGCAAAAGGGATCAGCGTCTCGATCTTGCGATATTCGACGCGCAGTTGTTCGGTCATAGGAATGAAAAAAACCCGCCTCAGAGGCGGGTCGTCAATGGGGTGGTAACTCGGTTCAGGTGGTAACCAGGGTGGTAACTGGTAACCTCAATTTGCGGTCAGACGGTAGCGAAATGCCGGGCTCGCGCCCCCCGCATGGGATTTTTGACAGGAAGGACCCGTCGAATTTATGTCCGGACAACGATGTGGATTCACACCCACACCGCTCGCCAGATCATAGCTGTCATGCTACCCAAAAACCGGGTCGGATGTTGCACGCGGCATTGCCGTCGAAGTGGCCAAATGCCAGAACTGACGGACATTCGGGCCAAACATTGCTCTCCTTGACTCATCTGTTCATGTGGTAACCGTAGCGCTGCACGCAGAGCCATCACTATGCGCGCAGCGTGTCTTGACCCCTTCGATGTCACCGTGTGAGTTCAGTATGTCTGCCACCTTCTGCAACGCCCGCTGCCAGCGTCGCCAGGCCGTGGTGCGGTTGCACCCGAGGCGCCGACAGATGTCGCGCCACTCGTAATGCTTGGCGCGCATCCAGACGAGATGACGCTGCTCGACTTCGAGCCAGACGATCCAGCGCATGGTCTCCATCATCTGCTCGATGGCCTGCGGCGTGGGTGGCAGTGGGCGGTAGTCGGAGGAATCGCTGCTGTTCTCCCATATCTCGCGCCTGAACTCTGGCCAGACATTGAAGTGACCTTGCACCCGGACACGCGGCAGTCGCCGAGCGGTTTCGACAGCATCACTGAACCGTGCCGCCACATCTTCGATTGTCCATTCAGCCACGATGCTTCTCCCCGTACAGTCTTTCCCCAAGTTGCCGGACGAATTCCCGCTCGACGAAGTCCAGACGGTCGTCACTTTCCGCGATGACAAGGATGTGCTGCTCTTGCCAGCCCTGGCGCTTGATGCTTTCCGGATCCTCACGCGATGTCGTTCGGCCCAGAGCGCATCGGTAATTGGTCGTCAGCGATTGCATGTCACCGTGCCTCCAACTCGATCGCCCAGTGCAGCAAAGCCAGGGCGTCGGCTTCGTTGTCATCGTCCGGTTGATAGCCCCTGGCCTTCATCGCTCCAACTATTTCGTCTTTGCCAGCGTTGCCCTTGCCGGTAGCGTGCTTTTTGATCGTGCCGACCGGGACGCCCTGGTAGGGAATCTTCTGGTACTCGCACCAGGCGGTAAGTTGCCCCATGAAGCCGCCGTAGGCATGTGCCGCATCTACCCCGGCGTGACGCCGCACCTCCTCGAAGTACACCGCATTGATGGAATGGCTCGCTGACAGCAGTTCGTTGAGCCAGCGTTTGAATCGCAGGAAGCGCATCCCACCGCCCTCGAACCGCTGCGGTTTGAAACTTTCGGTTCCGCTGATGATGCTGCCGTCCAGGTGTTGCAGAGCCCACCCGGTGGTCGTGCCCAGATCGAGGGCCAGGATCGTCGTATTCATCGTTTGCTCCATTGGTTGGGGCGAGTGACGGATGCGACAGATTTCCCGGATATCTCCCTATCCTGCGTGTACGCGCGCACGCGAGGCGGGTTAATCAGCAAACCTGTCAAATCCGTCACTCGCCAGTTCTCCTAGTCGTCCCGATACGGGTAGCCATGCCCATAGGGCTTGGGACGTAGCGCGATTCCAGCTATGCCGCGAGCCCCCTTGGTCAGGCGGCATTTCTCGAACTTGCGTGTTGCCATCAGTTCGGAAAACCGCTTGATCGAGCCCACATACTCGCCCGCACGCTCGGCCCACTCGCGCCAGTCCGAGAAAAGCTCCGATACGCCCTCGCGATGTGAGCCTCCCAGCAGACAACGCTCCTCGATCCACTGACCAAGGGCGTCTTCCGACTCGAAGTACTCCTCGGTAGCCGACACCACGCAGGCAGGCGGCTTCAGGCCTTCGCTCTGCCAGGCGAGACACCCTTGCACAGCCCAGGCCATGATGCCGTCGCGTTCGGCGAGGAGTTTCTCGGTCAGCTTGCCGTCACGCTTCTCGGGCGGGATGGTCACCGTGAAGGGGATCAGGTGCAGCCGCCGCTTCATTGCTTCGTCGATGTTGCGGATGGCCGGTTTGTGGTTGCCGACGATGACCGGCTTGAACTGCGGCGTGTACTCGAAGAAGTCCTGGCGCATGAAGCGAGCCGACACCTTGTCGCCGCCGGTGATGGCCTTGACCTTGGACTCGTTCCAGCGCCGGCCCTGTTCGGTTTCGATAGCCGTGACAAACCGGGCACCCCGCAGTCCTGCCAGATCGGTCGGGTGACGATCGCCGCGCGTCTCGACGAAAGTATCCATCGGCGCGGTCGATGCATAGTCGCCGAGAATGGTGCTGATCACGTTGGCGAACACACTCTTGCCGTTGGCCCCTGTGCCATAGAGGAAGAACAGTGCGTGCGCGCTGGTCACGCCGGTCAGGCAGTAGCCGACCATCCGTTGCAGGTATTCCTGCAACTCGGCATCTCCACCGGTGACGTCCGCCAGGAATGCCAGCCAGAGCGAACACTCCCCGCGCGGGGTGGCCGTCGCCATCTTGGTCATGCGGTCCGCGCGGTCATGCGGACGCAGGAGGCCGGTGGCCAGTTGGACCACGCCTCCCGGCGTGTTCAGCGTGAACAGGTCGGCATCCCACTCGTCAGAGGTGGAGGCATGGCGCCGGTCGGTGCGTGCCATCCGCTCGACCCCACCCACAGTGCTGCTGGCGAGCAGTTTCGCTGCCAGGCGATGGGAATCGACCTTGACCGCAGCCTCCCGGCAGATCGAACGGATCAGATGATGGACCAGCAGCGTGTCGTCGGACAGCCAGCGCGCTCCCGTCCACAGCAGCCACTTGCCCCAGGCAGCGCAATAGCGCCAGTCATCGGCATATCGGGATGTGAATGACAGCGCGAGCGCATCGTCCGTGGCCCATACCGTCGCCTCCTGCGTGGGCAGGCCTTTCGACGCCTTGATGCACATCCTCGGCCCGGCAGCGATGAATCCTTCAACATTGAAGGACTCGGCAAACGCATCGAAAGCATCCCAGCCATCCGGCTTGTCGTCAGGTGGCAAAAGCACATCGCAGCTGGCCGCGCCGGCCGACAGTGCAGCCTGTGCGGCGGCCATCGCATACTCCCAGCCCGGCTTGTCACGATCGGGCCAGATCAGGACATGCTTGTCCACCAAGGGTGACCAATCCGTCTTGTCGACCGGAGCCTTGGCGCCATGCATCGCCGTAGTGGCCACGATACCGGCGCCGATCAAGGCATCGGCGCACTTTTCACCTTCAACCAGCACGATCATCTGTGCATCGGCCATGCCGGGCTGGTTGTAGAGGGGGCGTGGCTCGGGCGGTGCCATCTTGCGCCGCCTGGCGTCCCATGGCCGGAACTCCTTCTTGCGGCCGGGTGGGTCATAGCGATAGACGACGGCGAGCAGTTTCCCCTCCCGGTCAAGATAATTCCAGCGCATGGTGGCTGGTCCGAGTTCATCGGTCGGCGCCTCGCTGCGGGACGACCGATGCGGTAGCGCCGGCGACCGTCCCAGCAGTGCGGCCGCCTCCTCCAGCAAGCGAGGAAAGTCCGTCTGGGCATCCAGCGACAAGTGTCCGGCCAGCAGGTGAAAAATGTCCCCGCCGTCACCGGTGGCCCGGTCGGTCCACAAGCCGGCCTTGTCCCCGGCCAGGACGATCTCGAGGCTGTCACCGGGGCTGCCGAGCACATCGCCGACGAGATATCGCCCCTTGCGTTTCTTCCCGGCAGGGAAAAGCGTGACCAGCACCGACTCCAGCCGGCCCAGCAGTGCCGCGCGAATGTCCTCGCGCTCCTGCTCGGGCACCGTCGTGGCACTCCTGCCGGTATCGTTGAAGTCGATCACGCCGCACCTCCCGCATGAACATCCGGCAGGTCACGAAGTGGCAGCGGTAACGTGTTCCGCTGCATGCGCAGGTGGCGAAGCGCCTTGCACTCGATCTGGCGAATCCGCTCCCGGGTGCATCCCTTGAGGTGCGCGATGTCCTCCAGGGTCATCGGCTCACACTCGATGCCGAAACGCAGGCGCAGGACCTCGGCTTCCCGCTCGGGAATGGTTTCAAGCAATTGCACAACGGCTTCCCCGCGTTCGCGCTCCTCGAGCAGGACGGCAGGATCCATGCAGGCCATCGGACTGGACAGCATTTCGTGCACGCCCGCGGCAGACAATTCGAGTTCGGCCGCATTCGAGGCCAGCCCATGACGCTGCTCCTCCGACCACAGTTCCTCGGGCAGGCAGTTGAAGAAGATGCAGAGCCGCTCGGCGCATTGCCGCAAGTCACCGTTCTCGTCGAATGGTGTTCGCGTCAGGTTGAGGTAGGCCAGGAGATGGTTCTGGTAGCTGATTCCCACTTTGGCGGCGAAGATCATTCCAGGCCGATAGCCGGCGTTCTCGATCATTCTCAGCAGCCGGGCATTGCGCACCCTGATGTTGATCCGGTAGTCACTCATCGGCGACCTCCGGGCTCTCGCTTTGCCGGTCGCTGCGCGCCGCGTGGAGTTCCTGCCAGCGCTGAAGCTCCGACAACCGGAAGCGCAGGGAACCACAGAGCACGTAGTGCGGGATACGCTTCAAGGCCCGCATCCTCTGATCGGCGAACCAGTAGTACGGCAGGTTCATCGCATAGCTGGCCTCGCGGGCATCGATCATCGGCTCCGCCGTATCGCAGCAGGATCTGGTGTTTGATGGCATGGTCATGCTGGCCTCCAGCAGCGGTCCTGCCAGGCACACATCCGGCACTCGAAATGGGTGCGGTCACCGAATGCGCGGGGAAGTTGCTCCCCGGCATCGGTGGCGCTGACGATTCGAACACCGCGATCCGACATGCGTTGAGCCAGTACCGCATCAAATGGCACGAGTTCGGCATACACGTCCATCGTGTCGGCATTCACCGCCGTGAACAGCGCCGGCTGCTCGTGAAGTTCGAGATAGGCCTGGTAGAGCGCGACCTGGGCGTGATAGACCGGCTTGGCCACCGCCAGCCGGTGTTTCTCCAGTTCCCGCCAGGACTTGCTGCCCAGGCATTTGTTTTCCCATAGACAGGGATAGGCGAATCCGTCCGGGCCATCGACGATGACACCGTCCGCATGCCCCTGCAGCCGCCCCTCCAGCGTGGAGAACCCGAACTGGCCACCGCCCTCCGGGCCGGTGCGCAGGTCGAAACCGGCCTTGATCAGCCAGCCGGCCATGCAGGTCTCCATGACATGCCCGCGTTCGAACACGCGCAGCAGTCGTCCCGGATGGTCACGACCGTGGTCGACCGGCGCTCCGGCATACTCGTACTGCAGCGCACGTTCGCAGGCAGCGCCCAGGCGCGAGGCACCGAGATAACTTCTCGGTACAACAGCGTCACGATCGGCCTGAAGGCCGGCATCGAGCAGTGCGGTCAACTGTCCCGACAGGGAGGCCGATGAATTGAAATTCAGCATGGCCGCTCCTCCCAGGGCAGATCGTCCTTGAGATCGGCGAACGGATCCCGCACCGCGTCCGTCATGCCGCGCACCGGCGCATGCAGCGACGTCTCGTGATGCGCGATCATGGCGTCGGAGTAGCAGCTGACGATGGCATCGATGACGCGCAGGGCTTCCTTTTCGGAATACTCGCCCAGCGGTTTGCCGAAGCCGATTTCACCGGCCGCTGCACCGAAGGCCTTGAGGCACTTCTTCATGGCAGCCATTTCCGCATCAGAGGGATCAATCATCTGAACCTCCCGATCGGACCGGATGGCGTCCACCCGTATGTTGTAGAGCTTGTGAAAGATGTCCTGGCAGCGCCGGCTGCAGAACACCCAGTCCAGGGGATAGCGCCGGGGGTCGGCGATCCTGAAGCGGCCATCCGAATGACCGAGCCCCCGGGCCTGTCGCGAACAGACCCAGCATTTCATTCACCCTCCCTGCTCACTGCGCCCAGACCGGCTTCGTTGCAACCGGGGTGCTGGACGGCTGATTCGCAAAAACAGGCGTGGCAGGCTGGATGGGTTGCCCCTGGCCGGCGCAGGCCATGAGCGCCTGGTACTGCGGATGACCGGGCTCGACGATCTGGCGGATCACGTTGCGCTGCTCGCCGCGATCATCCTTCTCGACGGCCACCTGAACGGCAAATTCCAGGCCGTCGAGATCGCCGAAATCGTTGATGCAGCGTGCGGCACCTGCCTGCGGCGTATTGTCGTCAGGATGTACCCCGCGGGCGCTGTTGAGGATCGCGCGGATCGTCACCCGTCCCATGTCGCCCCAGGTCTTGCCCTTGGCACTCCACAGGCCGACCAGGCCGAAGAACTTCCGCTTGTGGAATTCGCCGCAGACGACCGTGTACTCGCAATTCAAATAGATCGCCCCGGTGCGTTCCGACTGTGTCGGTGACCCGTCGTGCCAACCCTGGGCAGGATCCGTATAGGCACCAGGGCGGATGGTCTGGCGCACCTTGAGGAAGGTGCCGTGGGGAATGGGGCTGAATCCGTCGTTCTGGCGGGGGGCGTTGTTGTAGTCCATCGACATGGTGTGTTCTCCTGGTTTCAGTGGGTGGCACGACCGAGGCACTTGGCGATCAGTCGTCCGAGGTGGGGTTCTTCGGTGGCTTCGAGGCGTCCGGAGCGATCCTTGGCCGGCAGCCCCAGCAGGTTGTCCTGCCGGGTGACCAGCATCCGCTTGGGACCTGCGGGACTTGGCTGCAGGGTCATCGTCACGAGGACGTCGATGACACCCGGGAACTCGGCGGCGGTCTTGCCGCCCTCGAGTTGCAGTTCGATGATCTTTTCGTTCTTCTCCAGCACCTTCTCGGTAAGGATGACCGTGTAGATCACGTGCCGCGTCTGCATGTGTTGCAGCAGGGTGATGGCATTGACCATCTCGCTGGCAAGCAGACCATAGGCGCCGCGCGTGTCCGGCTTGCCGGACTTCTCCGAGAACGCCTGGGGCTGGGTCTTGCACCAGGCGAAACAGAGGCGGGACAGCGCCGACAGGCTGTCGATGAAAACGTATTCGTAGCGGTCGATCTGGCTCATGTCGCCCTGGTCGGCGCACAACGCCCGGTACTTCGCCTCCGAGTACGCATCGCCCGGCGCGGCGGTCGGCACCGGCCCGGCCAGCAGGGTGACCAGGTTGCGAAATTCCGGCCACGCGGTCGGCCGGAATACATCGCCGGCCCAGTCGGCCACCGACAGGTCGCCATCCTCGATCTCGACATGCAGGGTCCGATCGGCAGGCAGGGTCTGGATCAGCGAGGTCTTGCCGATGCCCGGGACGCCGGCTACACCCAGTTTGAGGGTGCGCTGACGGCCAATCCGTTCTTCGGCGCGGATGATCGGGAATGCCATCACGCCACCTCGCGGAGTTGATCGATCACTTCCGGCTTCCAGAGAATCTGGTAGCCGGAGTGGCCGTTGCGCATGAAGGGAATGGCCTCGCCGTAACGCTGGCCGGGCTCGGTCAGTTCCCATTCGCCGCGTTCGTTGCGGAACTGCAGTCCGAGGTCGCGCAGGCGCACATTCACCGCCTTCGCCGAGAGACCGGCCTGCTCGCCGATCTGGGTCGCGTTCAGGCTGCCGATTGGTTCGTTGGCAGCAGGCAGCGTCCGGCGCAGGGCCTCGAGGGTGATGCCGGTGTTCTCGTTGATACAGGCCAGCGTCGCCGCCATCGCAATCCCGGGGCGGACACCCGGCACCCGGGCCACGGCGTCGCCGATCGCCAGGATCGCCCCAACCCTGTCCTGGGTCAGCGCCGTGGCGGGTACAGGTACGGCTGCGGCCGATGCCTGGTATTGCCCAGTGCGGCGGATCGCCGGCAAGACCTCGTGGGTCACCCAGCGCTTGAAGCGCCGGGCCTCCGGCTTGCGGCTCTTGAAGATCAGGGAATAAACGCCGGACTCGCTGATCACGGTCAGTTCCTGATCCCCGCCAGGGGTGCGCACAATGTGCGCCCCCTTTTCGTCGTCATCGAGCGCCCGCATGTAATCGCGCGGACGACCCGGCAGGTCGAGCGCGGCACAGACGTCCACCGCCACGAAGCGCGGCTCGCCGTTCTCGTCCAGCACCATGCGGACGTTCTTTGACTCGAAGTCATAGGTGACGATCTGGTTCATTTCGTCACCTCCTCGGCGATGTTGCCGATCCTGTCGGCGCCCAGATAACCGTGGCGGCGTGCGAAGACATGGACATCCTCGAGGGCGGACTGACGACGCGAAAGTACCGATCGCTCGGCATTCAGCGTCTGCGCGGCAAACACCACCTCATCCACGGTGGCGTCGAGCAGCGGCTTGGCGACGAGGTTTCCATAGCGGTCGCGGTAGCGGATCTCTTCCGGCAGTTGTTCATTGGCGAGCAGGACGGCCTCGCGACGGAGTTTTTCCAGCAGGTCGGTACGGTTCATTCTTGGTTCTCCTGGATATAGGCAAGGCGGAAGCTCGGCTTGCCGGGTTTCACGGTGCGAGCCGGGGCGAACTGCTCCTTGAACGTCGCCGGCCAGTTGTTGAAGCGGGTTTCGGATACGGACAGATCGATGTCGAGGTAGTCCTGGACGCGGTCGCCGCTGGCGGCGATGCGCTCGGCCATCTCGGCCAGGCGTTGCTGGTCCCAAGACACCCGCTTGGGCAGTTCGTAGGTCACCCGGAGCGGGCCATCAGTGATGTGGGTGACGCCGAAGTCGCGACCCGAACTGGCGAGCGCGGCGCGGCCCTGCTCGCCGTATCGCAGTTCCAGCGCGGCATTGAGCTTTTCGCGCGCCTGGCGCACCCAGGTCAGCAACTCGTTCAGGGAGATGTCGAGTTCCTGGATCCTCTGGTGCGGCAGGCCGGCCAACTGGCTGACGGATAGATCCGGAAGGTCGGCGGGGAATATCCTGAGGTCGTTCATGGCATCCCTCCCTCAGGCATAGGCTCGAGCCGAGGTCGAGCAACGCGCATTGCGCCGCTCGAAGGCCTCGACCTCATGAACCGGATAGGTCACTCGTGCCCCGAGCTTGCAGAAGACGGGGCCAAGATGAAGTTGGCGCCAGCGCCTCAGGCTCTTGACCGATATCCGCCAGCGGCCCGCGAGTTCGCTTTCGTTAAGGGCCAGACGGGGCGTCTGGACAGTGGGCTGGCTTGAACCGCCGAGCCCGGATGGAACAAATGGGTGTCGATTTGGCATTGCAGGCACTCCTGTCGTTGAGAAGTGCCTGCATTAGATGTCACGGAATTTTGGGCTTGGACGAGCGTGTTTTCGGCTTTCACGAGCAGCGGCCGCCCTGGCACCGTGCGTGCCATGCTGTCCTAACTCATTGAAAAGTCTCTTTTCCCACCAATACCGGCAAGGCCGTTTCGAATATTGCGATTTCGTTTATTTCGTTTATAATGCCGTTACTCACTCAATGACACCCACCGGAGACTCACCATGAACGCACCTGTAATCCCCAAGACGCTGCCCTCGGAAGAGGACATCGTTCTGGCGCGCGAGTCCAGCCGGGCCCTGTCGGCCGTCCTGACCAGTCGCGCGGAAGCGCAGGTTTTTGACTTCCGCGACGATCGCGGCGCCGTCCATACCGTTCGCCTGCCCACCTCCGCGCTGCGCCTGCTGCTCGATGTCCTGACCGAGATCGGCCAGGGCAATGCCGTCTCGATCATCCCGATCCATGCCGAACTGACCTCCCAGGAGGCGGCCGACGTCCTCAACGTCTCGCGTCCCTTCCTCGTGCAGTTGCTGGAAAAGGGTGAAATGCCGTACCGCAAGATCGGTACCCACCGTCGCGTCCGCTATCAGGACGTGATCGAGTACAAGCAGCGCGTCGATGCCGACCGGCGTCGCGCATTGGATGAACTGGCCGCACAGGCCCAGGAACTCAACATGGGATACTGAGCCGATGGCATCGCACTTCACGGTTGTCTACGATGCCTGCGTGCTCTATCCCGCCCCGCTGCGGGATCTGCTCATGCATCTGGCGCTCACCGATCTCTACCGGGCGCGCTGGAGCGATGCCATTCACGACGAGTGGATTCGCAGCGTACTGGCCAAGCGCAGCGATCTGACACAGCAGCAACTCGAACGCACGCGGATGTTGATGAACAGCCATGTCCGCGACAGCCTGGTCACCGGCTTCGAGTACCTGATCCCCGCGATCACCCTGCCGGATCCGAACGACCGTCATGTCGTCGCGGCGGCGATCCACGGCGGGGCCGATCTGATCGTCACCTTCAATCTCGATGATTTTCCGGCTGCCGCACTCCAGCCATACAACCTGACTGCCCAGCACCCGGATGACTTTGTCGTCGACCTCTATGACCTGAATCCGGCCAGGGTGCTGGAGGCTGTCGCCGGTCATCGCCGCTCGTTGCGCAATCCGCCGAAGACCGTGGACGAATACCTCGACACGCTGGCCGCCCAAGGCCTCACGCAAACGGTCGCACTGCTGCGTCCCTGGGGCGTGGCCATGTAATTTTCAATCCCGCAGGGAGATCATCGAATGGGCAAGAAGAACCTCAACAACGTGAAATGCCTGCACGAACTGATCGAGCAGGCACCCGTTCGCGGGCTGCGCAGCTTCGCCTCCCTGCCGGAGAATATCGGGCTGCTGCGCGGGTTCGACTGGCAGCAGCCCGAGGAAGGATTCCGGTCTGCCCTCATCGAGCATGTCCGGCATCTGCGCAGCGAACATCGCGAGATGGCCGAGCGAGAGGCACTGCGCCTGATCCGCATTGCTTCGGCGCAAGGCGCGAAGGTGCTGTCGGCTGTCTCGGAACAACTCAATGACGCCGAACTGATCGACGAATTTCACGCGCAGGACGGCGGCGAGATCGGGCGGGCCATCTGGATGCGCGCCCACTCGCCGGAAACGACGCGCATCTTCGAGATCGCCGAATCGGTCCTCAACACGTCGTCGCTGCGCGGGCTGAAGCGCCTGTTCGACGCTTTCGACGTGCCTGGCGACGAACCGCCGCCATTCATCTGGAACGACAGCGTCAAGGCAACTCTGGAAACCAGACTGACCGAGTCGATGCGTCTTGCCGATCGCTGCGAAGTCGTGCATATCGTCCTTGGTCAGGAAGGCAATGCTGACGATCCGCTTGTTCATTACCTTGTCGTGCGCTTTGCCGGCGACCAGGTGACCGCATTGCGCATGGTCAATCGCCTGCGCGAGAGTTTCTGCTACTACCCGGCCCGTGATGCCACGTTGGTGTATTCCCCGAGCCGCAGGCTGGTCGAGGTCTGCGCGGATACGACTTCGAGCCGCTCGCAACTGGCGAACGTCCTGTCACAGCACGGCTTCAAACGTCCGCTGTCGAGCCGTCCCCTCTCGCGCTTCCGCTACGACCTGTCGCCATTCTCCCGGAACCTTGACGGAATGAAGCCTCAACTATCCGAGGGCAAGGTCGAGCGACTGCGCATCGCGCGGATCAGTGCGCTCCTCGGTCATGCCAGCGATGAGGTGTCCCTCACCATCGACAGCGGCCGCGAGGTCAGCGAGGTGATAGCGCCCCGCTGGTCGAACCATCCCTTCGCTCATGGCGAAGGGATCACCGCCGTGACGCTGGTTGCCGACCTCGTGCTCAATGGCGACAGCCACGAAACACCTCTGGTGATCGAGGTTGCCGATCCCGGCCGTTGCAGTCTGCAGGGTGAGAAGAATGAGCGGCTGCGGCGCATGGGACTGGCGCTGCTCGAATACCTGCGGGTACTCAAGCCACTGAAGGTAGGCACCAGTGCTACCGACCCGGACCTACTACGCCAGGCTATCCGGCTGATGGAAATGCCCGAGGGACCGATCGACGGCTTCGTGCTGGATAAACTCGGCATGGACATCGAGAGCCTGGCCGACGAGGGAATCCTCACGGAAGGCGAGCGCATCGCCAAACGTACCGTCGAGGTTGCGCAGGGAGAGAGTTTCGACGTGCCGCTCAACCTCACACCGGATGGCCGCACGGTGACTTACACCGATCCGCTGAGCGGGAACGTGGTCAGCCTGCCGGCCCAGCATGCGCGCCGTTGGAAACTCGACCGGGACTGGCTGCGCGAGGAAATCATCACCGCCCTCGGCAGCGCAATGCCGGGCCCGCGCGGCCAAGGGTTGTCCGGCGAGGAACCGGTCTACCTTGGCGAACTGACCATCGACGACCAGAAGATTCCCGTTCATTTCGCCAGCCATCTGGATCATGAACGCCACTTCGGCAAGGTCGACGCCACTTTGCGTTCCCGCCCGCGTCCGGTGGCCGGCATTCTGCTGACCACGACGTCCGCACCACTGCCGTTTGCCGGCACCAACGTCATCGTTCCGGTCGATCAGGTTCTTGCCCGCACCAAGGGCGTCAGCGCCGTTGATCTCGCCACGCTCGGCGCGCTCTACCGTCATGGCCAGATGGCCGCGCTTGGCGGCACCAGCGTGAGGTTGTCAGTTTCCGCCGATGGTCAGACAGCCACATTGTCGATTCCGGGCAAGGCCCCCTGGCAGTTCAGCGGCCCGCAGAAAATCGTGGTTCTACAGCGCCTGGTGAATGCCTATCACGCAAGCACACCTCACGTGAATACCAAGATCCTGATGGAAGGCACCGGCTGTTCATCTCCCGCCAATCTTTTTGGGAAGAACTCCCCCTGGCGCGAGTATCTGGTGAAAGTGGAAGGTGCCCGGGCCTGGCAGTTGAAGATCGGCGCCCCGGACGAGCCGATTGTCGATTCCGAACCGGAGGAAACCGAGGCCCGGGAGACCGAGAATCAGGGCTGAAGTGGCCAAATGCTCTAAACGTTACCCTACGTTGCTCACCTGTTCGGACGATACGCCATAGTATTTCAGACGGTTTGAATCACCGTCTGGATACCCAATGGCAACGCAATCTTCCTATTCGGTACAGCAATTCCTGGATCGTCCCGGCGAAGCGCTGTCATCGCCGCAGAACAAAGCCATCCCCCCGATCCGCGCCATCGCCATCATCCTGGCCCACGGCGTCGTGCGCCTCCATCAGCGCCAGAAAGACCTTGATAACCGTACCGAACAGCGCGTTCATGACTGCGTCCTGGTTACCAAAGGAGAGACGCAGTGACAGACAAGGTATTGCAACGCATCGTCGCCCTCAGGGCGATGCCGATCGACAAACTCAAGCAGACATGGCGGGATCTGTATCAGACCGAGCCACCTGCCTACAACCGCCGCCATCTGGAAAACCGCCTGGCCTACCGGATCCAGGAGCTGGCCTACGGCGGACTCAAGCCGGCGACGATCAAGCGGCTGGAGGAACTCGGCGAACAACTGGATGGCGGCAACCCCAGGGTGCGCAGCCGCCGCGTCGATGGACGCCCGATCGCCGGCACCAAGTTGATCCGCGAATGGCAGGGTGCCGCCCATGAGGTGATCGTCCATTGCGACCATTTCGAATACCAGGGGCGCCCCTACAAGTCCTTGTCGCACATCGCCCGGCAGATCACCGGCACCGTCTGGAACGGGTGGGCATTCTTCGGGCTCAAGAAGGCTGGAGGACTGGCATGACCGAGGTACTGCGCAAGATGCGCTGCGCGATTTACACCCGCAAGTCGACCGAGGAAGGACTCGACCAGAACTACAACTCGCTCGACGCCCAGCGCGATGCCTGCCTGGCCTACGTCGCCTCGCAGAAGTCGGAAGGCTGGGTGGCCTTGCGCGATGCCTACGATGATGGCGGATTTACCGGCGGCAACCTCAACCGTCCCGGCCTGCAGCGACTGCTGGCCGACATTCGTGAGGGGCTGGTCGATGTCATCGTCGTCTACAAGATCGACCGGCTGTCACGCTCGCTGGCCGACTTCGCCAAACTGGTCGAACTGTTCGACGAGCAGCGGGTGACCTTCGTGTCGGTCACGCAGTCCTTCAACACCACGACCAGCATGGGGCGGCTGACGCTGAACATCCTGCTCAGCTTCGCCCAGTTCGAGCGGGAACTGGCGGGCGAACGGGTACGGGACAAAATCGCCTCGGCACGGCAGCGCGGTATCTGGATGGGTGGCATGCCGCCACTCGGCTACGACGTGGTCGAGCGCAAGCTTGTCCCGAATCCTGCCGAGGCCAAACTGGTGAAGCGGATTTTTGAGAGCTTTATCGCCATTGGGTCGATGACGACGCTGGCCAGGCAACTGAGGGCCGAAGGGGTGATGACCAAGTCCTGGAAGACCCTCAAGGAAAAGGATCGTCCCGGCCGGCTGATCGACAAGGGTTATCTGTACAAGTTGCTCAAGAACCCGGTGGTGATCGGTATCGCCGCCTACAAAGGCAAGCACTACCCCGGCGAACACGAACCGATCATCGACAAGGTTCTCTGGGATCAGGTGCAGGAAACGCTGGCACGCAAGGACGTTGCCAAGCGTGCACAGATCAACCGGCCGAGCCGGGCACCAGCTTTGTTGAAGGGGCTGATCTTCGCCAGCGATGGCTATGCCATGACGCCCGGCCACAGCGTGAAGAACGGCAAGCGGTACCGCTACTACGTGAATACGGCATCGATCAAGATCGGCAAGGATGCTTGCGAGATTGCCCGGGTGCCTGCCGGTGACATCGATGCCAAGGTGGTCGATCAGGTGCGCAGGATTCTCCAGGCCCCGGAGATCATTGCCCAGGCAGTCGGTGAGGTGCAGAAGTTGGCGCCGGAGACCGATGAGCAGCAGACGATCCAGACCCTGCTATCGATCGAGGCGGTTTGGGACGAGTTGTTCCCGGCCGAGCAGTCGAAAATCACGCACCTGCTCGTCGACAAGGTCACGGTCAGTCCGACCGGCATCAAGATCGATATGAAGACGACCGGCATGCGCGATCTGGTTCAGTCGATGCTCAATGACAGCGAATGGAAGAAAGCGGCGTGATGGGCACAGACGTCATCTCGATCGAGATCCCGATGGCCTTCAAGAAGCGTGGTGGGCGCAAGGTTATCGTGCTGCCTGACGGATCCCACGGCCATCCCGTGCCTGCCGCCACCATCGACAACACGATGATCAAATCGATCGCCAGGGCATTCCGGTGGCAGAAACTGCTGGAGAACGGGACTTACACCTGCCTTGACGACATCGCGCGGTCGGAGAAGATCGGGGCGTCGTTTGTCAGCCGGTATTACCGGCTGGTGCTGCTGGCACCGGATATTATTGAAGCAATTCTGGATGGCAGACAGCCGGCGCAGATGACGGTTAAAGAGTTGCTGCTGCCTTTTCCGGTGGAGTGGGATAGGCAGAGAAGGCAACTCTCAATTTAGCGTCTCTCTGTACAACCATTCGCTGTCATCTATCCAGGCAGATACTCGATCTCCGGTAATACCAGTTCCCAACTCTTGCACTTGAGATTGGCAGCATCGCCATCCTTGGCTTTCCTGGCCAGAATGGCTGACACTCGCACATTGATGATTTTCCCTGTTGGTGGAGTGAATTTCTGCGCCATCCGAGTCACCGCGACCCCTTTGGAGTCTGCGATTTCCCATCCCGGTTTGCCATCTGATCGCGGACGTAACTCCAATGAACTACCAACGTCAATTGCAGCGATTGCTTTGTGTATCGCTGCCGTCGCAGAAAAGTATCCTGGCCAGGACAACACGATCTGTTCCGGGTCGGCAATCCAGGTTCGATGAGCAAGCCTGTGATCGATTTCAAAGCCGCCAGGTCTGGAGCGCAAAGGTAACTGTCCGAGATCGCGCATAAAGGCATGATGGCCGCCGCTGCTTTCACAGACAGTAAGGGTCTTGCGAGCCCGCGTCATGGCCACATAGAACAGGCGTCGCTCTTCGTCATTGGCATCGGACCATCCACCGCCGTCGAGAATCAGCACATGGTCGAATTCGAGTCCCTTGGCCCGATGCGCTGTCATCAGAACCAGGGGGCCATTGGGCCGGTCACCTGAGACATTCCTTCCGCCGGAGCCGTATTCGTAGATTGATTCGATTAGGTTTTGGACGACCTGCTCGCTTCCCGGCGCAACCGACTCACATTCGACGATGAACTGTGCCAATGCCGCCCGTTGGGGATGCTCGATCAGGCTTTCGACGGTAGATCCGTAGCGGCGCCTGAACCATCGTGACAGTGTGCCACTGCGCAGCAATACCCTCGACCGTCGTGCTTGCCTGAACTCCTCGCGCAGCAAGGACAACAACTGATCCCCCTCTCGTGTGGCATGAATGTCTGGCGTATGGTTGTCCCGAAGCAGCCGGACGGGAATCCCCCGCAATCGACACAAAGCCGCCAAAGGTTCCAGATCATCCCAGCGACGGGCGATGACGGCGAAACGCCCCCATTCAGCGCCCGAACCGCTCAATCCATTGAGACGTTCAAGCTCTGCCAGCGCAATTTGCACCGCAATGTTGGAATTCTCAGGGACTTCAAGAATATGCACGCGCCCGGCGGCCACCGGGTCGATGCGCGCATAGTCTCCACCGGCAGGCTGATCGCGCCGAGCGTGGTTGATGCGGATCGCCTGATCCGCCTTCATGCGCTCGCGGGCACGCGCAATCAGCTGGTTGGCGCAGTCGATGATGTGGGATGTCGAACGGTAGTTTTCAACGAGGTGATAGCGACGTGCCTTGTAGTCCGTCTCGAACTGGCGGATGTAGCGCACACTGGCGCCATCGAAGGCGTAGATGTTCTGGTCGTCGTCTCCAACCACCATCAGTGAAAGCTTGTCTTCCTCGCTATTGAGCGTCCGTCCCGCCAGTGCGCTGATCAGTTCGTAGTGATCGCCATTGATGTCCTGATACTCATCGACCAGCAGGAAACGCAGACCTGACAGAACTCGGTCGCGTTGTACCGATGGGCCGATCTCGTCACCTTGTTCGGCTTTACGCAATCGCTCCGTTGCGGCCTTGATGACCGTATCGAACTGAGGCTTTTCACCACGTTCGGCCGCCACGGCAAAACTAGTTCCGGTCAGTCGCATCGCCAGACCATGAATGGTCTGGACGACTACCCCACCAGCATCCGGCCCGACGAGTGCCCAAAGCCGACGTCGGATTTCGACTGCCGCCGAACGGTTGTACGCCAGCACCATGATCTCGTCCGGCAAGACCATGCATTCGCGCAGCAGCCAGGCGACTCGATGAACGATGACGCGGGTTTTGCCGGAACCTGGCCCCGCCAGCACGAGATGATTGCCTTCGATAGACGTCGCAACAATGGCCTGTTGCTCCGGGTTTTGCAGATCGGTCAGTATGCGGCGGTGCGACGCCTCCGTGGTCGCCATTTCCAGCACATCCTTCCGGCCGGCAAAGTAGCGTCGCACGAATCCGCTACGGTCCATGCTGAAGTAGTCTTCGATGAACTCCATCGCCGCCCGAACCTTGCCTAGGGCCAGCCGTGCATACTCCGCCATTACATGCACCTGGACGATCTTGTCCTTGTAGTGCAGATCCAGTTCGGCGTAGTCGGATTTCTTGAACTGGCGTCGCCTGGCCTCGGCATTCAGGGCGATGCTCATAGCCGAACGGAACACCGCTTTGCCGCGCGAGAGATGCAGCACCTCATTGGTATCGAGATAGATCAGGCTGGCCGCCAGAGCAATGTTCCAGTCGCGAATTTCCAGATCCTGCAAAGTAATGTCGGTCTGGAGGCTTGCCTCAAGGTCTCCTTGCCGGCAGGTAACGAGAAGATTGTTGCCCTGCCGCCAGGTCAGAAATTGAGTAACGAGCGCCTTGGCCAATTTCATGCGCCGCTGGCGGATAGTTTCGATGTCTTGCCAACTGCGCAGCAGCTTGATGTAACGGTTGTCCATGCCCGCTGGCCGCAAGGCGAAGAAGCCACGCTGTCCCGGCCCGCCGCCAAAGGCTTCGGCAAATGACTTTAGAAGCCGAGAAAGTTTCTCCGGATCAAAATCAACCTGAGTATCGCGTCGCAAGGTGTCGCACAGGCGGCGAACATTCAGGATCTGCCAGTTTTCCTGATCGGCATCTGGTGCCGCTTCGCGCAGATTAGCCAAGAGGGCATCTTCCAACTTGCACAATGCCTCCAGCCGCTCCACGGTATCGGGGTCTTTATAGAGCGTTACCCCGATCTCCGTATCATTGGACAGTAGCTTCAGCCGATCCAGATCGCGTAGCATCGATTGCAGCTTGTGCGAATCCATCCCGGTGGCCAACATCAGTTCGTCGGTCGACAGCCCTTCGTCATCTTCAGCCTGGATGAGGATCGACAGGATGGATAGATATGGCTCGATTGCCGTATTGGGCCCCAGTTTCTTGCGGAGAACGGCTTCCGCCTCTTCCAAACTACTTACTTGCAGGCTGCCCGGAAACACGCGGGTGTGGTTCTCATGGCGCTCCAGCAGCCTGGCTTCTTCGAGCCATGCGACGGCAATCCTAACCTTGGTATCCGCATCTGAGGCATCGGGGTCGATGCGCAGCTTCTCCGGGATTTCGAGCAGGATCTCGCCGCTGGTGACGACGACAGAGCCTTCGCTGCGATCCTTGCGCTCGATCTGACGCAAGGCTTTCAGAATGGCGTGGATATCATGTTGCGTCAGACGTGCATTCTTGAGCAGTCGAAACTGGACATCGAGGTCGGCATCGTCATAGAGCAGAAGACAGCGGGCCGGATCCTGGTCTCGCCCAGCCCGTCCCGCCTCCTGAAGATAGTTCTCCAGCGACCCCGGGGTATCTAGGTGAATCACCAAGCGAACGTCCGCCTTGTCCACGCCCATGCCGAAAGCGTTCGTCGCGGCAATGACACGCAGTTCCCCCGTCAGAAAGGCTTCCTGCACGCTTCGTTTCTCGGTCGGCAGCATCCCGCCATGAAAATAGCCGCACTCAAGGCCGGCCTCCTTCAAGAAGGCTGCCAATTCTTCGACTGTTTTCTGCCTTGCACAGAAGACAATTGCGCCACCTTCCTCGCGTAAGGCCTCCTGCAACAAACGGAGTACTTCAGGATACTTGGCTTGGGGGTTGACCGCGCGAACCTCATAAGCCAGGTTGTCGCGCCTCACTCCGCCTGCTAGCACTTCAAGGCTTACCCCGAGGCGTTTAGTGAAGTGGTTCCGAATATCCTCGACCACATCCGGCTTCGCAGTGGCCGTAAAGCAGTAGATCGGTGACGGTGTATCTTTCTGACGTGCCTTGATAAAGCGCGACACGTAAAGATAGTCTGGTCGAAAGTCGTGCCCCCACTTGGACAGGCAGTGCGCTTCATCGAACACCCATCCACCGATCTCCCGATGCGCCAGGGCATTTGCAAATGCCGTGCTGCGAAACTGTTCAGGAGCAACAAAGATCAGTCCCAGATCTCCCAGGCGCAGCTTGTCGAGCATGACCCGCCGTTCCATCGGGTTCAACAGGCTGTTCAGGTAGCCCGCACATGTGATGCCGCGCTTCTCCAGGTTGTCGACCTGGTCCTTCATCAGTGACTGCAGCGGTGACACGACAACGGTCAGGCTGCCGTTGCGGTAGTAACGTGCCAAGGCCGGTAACTGGAAGCACAGAGATTTGCC
>JAJZRT010000008.1:0-1047 GCA_021802595.1 Pseudomonadota bacterium | reverse complement strand
GGCAAGTGTCGGCTTGCCGGCAAAGCCATTCTCAACGATGGTTTGCTGCAACGAACGACCATCGGGTGTCGACGGCGTGGAACGGAACTGGGTAATGCCCGGAAAGTATCTGGGCAAAACTGTCAGCAGATCGTGTTGCTCCTTGCACCAGCTACATTGTGGGTCGGAACACGGGACATCACGCAGGGCGGTGATAACGTCACGGGTCTTGGGATAAGCAAAGCTCACCCAAGGCGGCAGTACCGAATTGCTCCCGGCGACCCGCAGCCATGCGAGGGCATACGCAATCGGCTTGTGCCAGTCTGGGTTGGGGAGATAAGAATCTCTCACGTTCTGTTGGGCGGTCACGCACACTTTGCCATTGGTTGCACGCATCCAGGCAGCTTGAGCCTCTGGCAAGCTTGGCCGCAACGCACGGCGCAGGGTCGCAAAGAAATTCGCTACCCCCTTGCCGTTTTCCGGGGCGAGTAGGTAGTGTAGGCAGAGCGCCTCGTCGGGATGTTCCTCGACGCGCTGCTGCAAAGCTTCCCCCTGATCGAGGAACAACTCATATGCCAGCTCGGCATCGCGCACAGGGTCATTGCGCGTGGTCGTGCAGAGCTTGTAGTCCTTCACCAGCCGGTGATAGGGGTTCTGCGGGAATGCGACCGGCGAGAGTTCCAGCGTATCGACCAGCGGCAGTTGATGGAGGGCCAGGTCTGGATGGAGGACCGCCAGCGCGGGCTGGTCGAATGCGATGACATTGTGGCCGAGGACGAAAGCAGCGCCCTGCGTCAGCTCATTAAGCTGGGAGACGAGATTCTTAGCTTTACCCGAAATTCGGGCGCGCGCATCAGTATCAGGACGGAAAGCACCGACCTCCCGCAGGATCGTTCGATCCTGGCGAGCGGTTTCAATATCGAGGCAGAGACATTTTGCCCGCTGCTGTGCCTTTGGTTCAGTCATAACCCCAGCAATGGCTGGAATGATTAACCATAGTCGCCTGCCAACCCACTTTCATACAGGCTCTTCGCGCTCGATGCTTCCATAACAGCCTGACGAACATCC
>JAJZRT010000348.1 GCA_021802595.1 Pseudomonadota bacterium | reverse complement strand
GCGGTCGGCAACTATTTTTCCTTCATCGAGAACCGTGACGAGTTGCTGAACGACGTCATGACCATCATGCGCGCCAAGGTCGGCGACGTGCAGGACGACCTGCTGGTCAACCTGTACGCCAGACTGGGGGGCAATACCAAAGAAGCGTTGTACTGAAGCCTGACATCACGATACGGGAGGGGATTGAGATGGATCTGCAAAAAATGCTGGATTTGCCGGGCGCGCTGGCGGCGTTTACCTACACGGACCGCGGGGAACTGCAGTCGCACATGCTGCGCGAAGGGACGGAACTGACGCCGCAGGTGCTGGACCTGCTGACGCGCTCCTGCGTCGCCAACCAGGCGATTGCGTCGATGGAAGCGCGCGGCTGGGAAGCGCTCACCGGGCAGAGCGGGTTTCAGCCGCTCAAGGGCTTCTCGGTGGTGGGCCTGGAGTGGTCGGTGGTGGTGAACGGCAATGCCGGCGTGGTCGTGAGGAATCGCGATGCCGACTATGAAGCCACGTTCAATGCCCTGCAGGCTGCCTGAGGAGCGCGCGTATGTCGCTGAAAAAGATACTGGTGCTCGACGGCGTCACGGCCGTGTGCCGCTTTCGTGACGATGGCGTGCTGATGGAAGCCGAGGGCGTCCTGCCGCAGGATTTGATGGAGCGCCTGGCGAAGTTCGCCCAGTGGTACCGCCGCATGGTGTCGGGCAATACCGATCTGCTGTCCCTGTTCACGCAGATGCGCGGCTGGTCTCCGTCGCAGGGCTGGATCGTGCAGGGCGCCGGGATGACGGTATGCAGTTCGGGCAACATGGTGTGCATGTTCGAGAATGCGCAGGGCTCGCTGAACGAGGTCATGCAGGCACTGCACGACGCCGCGCACGAATAGGCCCGTTCGTTGCGTGCCGTGGCTCCGGCCTGCGCCGGCGCGCTACCTGTTCCACACGTCCAACCCCTCCCTTTGGAGGGGTTTTTGTTGGGGTGAGGGGCCAGGGCCGCCACGCGGCAAACGGCCGCGAAATCCTGCCGGGTCGCCGTGATGGCAGGATTTCTTGACCGAAACATGGCAAAACGATTACCCTCACGGGTTCACCAACGAATTGATTTTTTGCCAGTTTATGGAAGCCACGGGCGCCGAGATCGTCGTACGTTGTCTGGCCGAAGAGGGGGTCGAATTCGTGTTCGGCTATCCCGGCGGGGCCGTGCTCAACATCTACGACGAAATCTTCAAGCAGAACAAGTTCAAGCATGTGCTGGTGCGCCACGAGCAGGCCGCCGTGCATGCCGCCGACGCCTATGCGCGCGCCACCGGCCGCGTCGGCGTGGCGCTGGTGACCTCGGGCCCGGGCGCGACCAACGCCGTGACCGGCATCGCCACCGCCTACATGGATTCCATCCCGGTGGTCATCATCACCGGCCAGGTGCCGACCCCGGCGATCGGCATGGATGCCTTCCAGGAAGTCGACACCGTCGGCATCACGCGTCCCTGCGTCAAGCACAACTTCCTCGTCAAGGACGTGAAGGACCTCGCCGCGACGATGAAGAAGGCCTTCATCATTGCGGCCACCGGCCGTCCCGGCCCGGTCGTGGTCGACGTGCCCAAGGACGTGACCTATCACACCACGGACTTCGAGTACCCGGCGACGGTCGAGATGCGTTCGTACAACCCGGTGGTCAAGGGCCACAGCGGCCAGATGAAGCGTGCGGTGCAGATGCTGCTCGAAGCCAGGCGCCCGATGATCTACATCGGCGGCGGCGTGGTGCTGGGTGACGCCTCGGCGCAGCTGGTCGAACTGGCCCGCCTGCTGGGCTTTCCCGTCACCAACACGCTGATGGGGCTGGGCGGCCATCCCGCCACCGACAGGCAGAACCTCGGCATGCTGGGCATGCACGGCACCTACGAAGCCAACATGGCGATGCAGCATTGCGACGTCCTGCTGGCGGTCGGCGCGCGCTTCGACGACCGCGTGATCGGCAACCCGGCCCATTTCGCCCGCGAGCAGCGCAGCATCATCCATATCGATGTCGATCCCTCGTCGATCTCCAAGCGCGTCAAGGTCGACGTGCCCATCGTCGGCGACGTGAAGAACGTGCTGACCGACATGCTGGCGCTTCTGAAGCAGGCCAAGGACCGGCCCGACGCCGCCGCGCTCAACGCCTGGTGGACGCAGATCGAGTTGTGGCGTTCGAAGAACTGCCTCAAGTACAACAAGCAGAGCCCCATCATCAAGCCGCAGTTCGTGGTGGAGAAGCTCTGGGAAGTCACCAAGGGCGAGGCCTTCGTCACCTCGGACGTCGGCCAGCACCAGATGTGGGCGGCGCAGTACTACAAGTTCGACCAGCCGCGTCGCTGGATCAACTCCGGCGGTCTCGGCACCATGGGCGTCGGCCTGCCGTACGCGATGGGCGTGCAGCTCGCGCATCCGGAGGCGCAGGTCGCCTGCATCACCGGCGAATCGAGCATCCAGATGAACATCCAGGAGCTGTCGACCTGCAAGCAGTACCGCATCCCGGTCAAGGTCGTCATGCTCAACAACCGCTACATGGGCATGGTGCGCCAGTGGCAGGAGTTCTTCTACGGCAGCCGCTACGCCGAGTCCTACATGGAGTCGCTGCCCGACTTCGTCAAGATGGCCGAATCCTATGGCCACATCGGCATGCGCATCGACAAGCCGGAGGACGTCGAGGCCGCACTGAAGGAGGCCTTCTCGCCCGCGCTCAAGGAAAGACTGGTGTTCATGGACTTCCAGACCGACCAGACCGAGAACGTCTTCCCCATGGTCGAGGGCGGCAAGGGCCTGTCCGAGATGATCCTCGCGGAGGAACTGTGATGAGCCGCCGCCACATCATTTCGCTCTTGATGGAAAACGAGGCGGGTGCGCTGTCGCGCGTCGCCGGCCTGTTCTCCGCCCGCGCGTACAACATCGAATCGCTCACCGTGGCGCCGACCGAGGACGCGACGCTGTCGCGCATGACCATCGTCACGGTCGGCTCCGAGGACGTCATCGAGCAGATCACCAAGCAGCTCAACAAGCTGGTCGACGTGATCAAGGTGATGGACCTCACCGAGGGCCGCCACATCGAGCGCGAGCTCATGCTGGTCAAGGTCAAGGCCGTGGGCGCCGGGCGCGAGGAGATGAAGCGCACCGCCGACATCTTCCGCGGCCGCATCATCGACGTCACCGACGCCACCTACACCATCGAGCTGACCGGCACCGGTTCCAAGCTCGATGCCTTCCTGGAGGCGATCGACCCCGCCTTCATCATCGAAACCGTGCGCACGGGCGCGTCTGGCATCGGACGCGGCGAGCGCAGCCTCAAAGTCTGATTTTCATTTTTCTCAGGAACCCATCATGAAAGTTTTCTACGACAAGGACGCCGACCTCTCCCTCATCAAGAAGAAGAAGGTCGCCATCGTCGGCTACGGCTCGCAGGGCCACGCCCACGCCGCCAACCTGACCGATTCCGGCGTCAAGGTCACCGTCGGCCTGCGCAAGGGCGGCGCCTCCTGGGACAAGGCCAAGAAGGCCGGCCACGCCGTCAAGGAAGTCGGCGCCGCGGTGAAGGACGCCGACGTCGTCATGATCCTGGTGCCGGACGAGCAGCAGCCTGGCGTCTACTACAGCGAGATCGAGCCCAACATCAAGAAGGGCGCGACCCTGTGCTTCGCCCACGGCTTCAACATCCACTACAACCAGATCGTGCCGCGCGCCGACCTCGACGTGATCATGATCGCGCCCAAGGGCCCCGGCCATACCGTGCGCTCCGAGTACAAGCGCGGCGGCGGCGTGCCCTCGCTGATCGCGATCTACCAGGACAAGTCCGGCAAGGCGCGTGACGTCGCCCTGTCCTACGCCGCGGCCAACGGCGGCACCAAGGGCGGCGTGATCGAGACCACCTTCCGCGAAGAGACCGAGACCGACCTGTTCGGCGAGCAGGCCGTGCTGTGCGGCGGCGCCGTCGAACTGGTGAAGATGGGCTTCGAGACCCTGACCGAAGCCGGCTACGCGCCCGAGATGGCCTACTTCGAGTGCCTGCATGAACTGAAACTGATCGTCGACCTGATGTACGAGGGCGGCATCGCCAACATGAACTACTCGATCTCCAACAACGCGGAGTACGGCGAGTACGTCACCGGCCCCGAGGTCATCAACGAGCAGTCGCGTGCCGCCATGCGCAACGCGCTGAAGCGCATCCAGACCGGCGAATACGCCAAGATGTTCATCCTCGAAGGCAAGACCAACTATCCGGCCATGACCGCGCGTCGTCGCCTGAACGCCGAGCATGCCATCGAAGTCACCGGCGCCAAGCTGCGCGACATGATGCCCTGGATCAAGGCCAACAAGCTGGTCGACCAGTCCAAGAACTGATCTGTTTGCGGATCGGGGGTGAGGTTGGCGGGGACACGCGTCCCCGCGCCTCACCCCTTTCTCCATAGGCCATATTGATTCCATGAGACATCCCCTCATCGCCCGCGAAGGCTGGCTGGTTCTCCTGGCCGCATTTGCGGCCGCCCTCATCGCGACCTGGCTCATCGGCGGGTGGTCGATTCCGTTCTGGATCTGGGCGGTGTTCGCGCTGCAGTTCTTCCGAGACCCGGCACGCGTGCCGCCGGCCGACGCCGACGCCGTGATCTCGCCGGCCGACGGCCGCATCGTCTCGGTCGAGAAGGTGCGCGACGAATACCTGGATCGCGAGGCGCTGAAGATCAGCGTGTTCATGAACGTGTTCAACGTGCACTCGAACAAGAGCCCGGTCGACGGCGAGGTCAAGGGCCGCTGGTATTCGCCCGGCAGCTTCGTCAACGCCGATCTCGACAAGGCCTCCACCGAGAACGAGCGCAACGCGATCTGGATCCAGAGCGCGCGCGGCGATGTCACCTCGGTGCAGATCGCGGGCCTGATCGCGCGGCGCATCCTCTGCTACGTGCGCACCGGCGACACCCTGGTGCGCGGCCAGCGCTACGGCTTCATCCGCTTCGGCTCGCGGGTCGACGTCTATCTGCCGACGACGGCGCGCGCCGAAGTCTCGATCGGGCAGAAGGTCACCGGCGGACGTACCATCCTGGCGCGCTGGTAAACTAGGGCGTGTCTACACCCCCCAGATCCTCCATGCTCGATTTCCACCAC
>JAJZRT010000347.1 GCA_021802595.1 Pseudomonadota bacterium | reverse complement strand
AAGGCCTGCAGCGTGATGATGAGGATGTGGAACACCGCCCACGCCCACTGCAGCGTCCCGCCGAACGCAGCCAGCAGCCAGTTGCCGCCAAACATCAGCGCGATCAGGATGAAGATCATTTCGCCGGCGTACATGTTGCCGAAGAGACGCAGAGCCAGCGAAATCGGCTTGGCGATCAGGCCCACGCCTTCGAGCAGCAGGTTGACCGGGAACAGGAACTTGGGGAAGGGCTGGAAGGCCAGTTCGGCGAAGAAGCCGCCCGCGCCTTTCATCTTGACACTGTAGAACAGCACCAGGACGAAGATCGACAACGACATGCCGAAGGTGACGTTGGGGTCGGTCGACGGCACGACCTTCAGATGCGGCAGACCGGACATCGATGCGGCAAACGGCAGCCAGTCGACCGGAAACAGGTCCATCAGGTTCATCAGGAACACCCACATGAACACGGTGAGCGCCAGCGGGGCGACCAGCGCATTCTGGTGCGAGAAGGAACCGCGCACGGAACCATCGATGAACTCGACGATCCATTCGACGAAGTTTTGCAAGCCGGACGGCACGCCCGTCGTCGCTTTTTTGGCCGCCATGCGGAACAGGAACAGGAACAGGATACCCAGGCCGATTGCGAACGCCATGCTGTCGACGTTGATCGCCCAGAATCCCATGGCCTTGGCTTCGGCGGCGCCGTGGGCGAAACCCCAGGTGCCGTCGGCGTGCTGGCCGTAAGTCAGGTTTTGCAGGTGGTGCTTGATGTACTCGCCGGAGGAAGCGTATTCCGTAGCCATAGTGATCAAATTCAATAAGTGGGTTTTGGATGGACGCGCGGCGCGCTTCCATTCAAAACCAACCTTGGCAAAACCCACCGAACCGACGGGCTATTTACTGTTTCGACTTGTCGCAGCAGCCAGCCAGGCGAACTGGGCCAGCACCAGTCCCAGCAACAAGGGCAGGGGGTCCAGCTTCAATACGCCGAGCCCCAACACCAGTAGGCCGACCAGCAGGGTCAATCGCTCGATGCCGACGCGAATGAACAGCTTGAACAATCGATGCTGGTCCCATTCCGGATGATCCATCGTTTGCCGCTCGCGCCACACCAGCACGGCGCTCACCGCCAGCGCGACCAGCACACCGTACAGCGCCGCCAGCCCCGCGTGGATTCCCGCGAGCGCCGCACCGATCAGCGCCGCCGCAGGTGCGAGCGCTGCCTGCGCCCGGGCCACCCGCAAGGTGCCGGTTGGGATGCCGGTAAACATTAGCCAGTTATGATACAAGAATTAGTGCGGTCTATGCAATCATCAAGCTGCTTGATGATGAATTTCACTATGTAGTGATGTTGTATAGGCAATACTCAATAACTTACTCGCCGGTCAAGGCGGCACGCTTTACAACTGGATACCCAAACGTTGCAGCAAGCCCTGCAGTTCGTCCGCACTGGCGAAATGAAGCGTCAGTTTGCCGCCCTTGTCCTTGCTGTTGGTTTGCACATGCACCGTCATCCCGAGCGCATCCGACAGCGCCTCTTCCAGCCGTAGCGTGTCGCGCGAAATGGCCTTTTTTGCCGGCGTGGCCGTCGTATCCTTCAGCCGCGCCACCCGGCGTTCGACTTCGCGTACCGACAGCCCCCTGGTTTCGATTTCGTGCGCCAGTTCGCGCTGGGCGCCCGCGTGCAAAGGCAGCAGCGCACGCGCATGGCCCATTTCGATCAGCCCGGCGGTGAGCATATCCTGCACCGGATGCGACAGGTTCAGTAGACGGAGCAGATTGGACACCGCCGCCCGCGACTTGCCGACCGCCTGCGCCACCGCATCGTGGGTCATGCCGAACTCGTGGATCAGGCGCTGCAGGCCATGCGCCTCGTCGATCGCATTGAGGTCCTCGCGCTGGATGTTTTCGATCAGCGCCATCGCCGCCACGGCATCGTCGGCGACCTCGCGCACCAGCACGGGAATTTCGCTCAATCCGGCGATCTGCGCCGCGCGCCAGCGACGTTCGCCGGCGATGATTTCGTAGCCGCCTGCGATCTCGCGCGCGAGAATCGGCTGCATCAGCCCCTGCGCGCGAATCGAATCGGCGAGCTCCTGCAGCGACTCGCTGTCCATCTGGGTGCGCGGTTGATATTTGCCGGGTGCCAGTTGCGACACGTTCATCATGCGCAAGTCACCCTGCGGCGGCGCGGCGCTGTCCTCGCCGCCAAGCAGCGCATCGAGCCCGCGTCCCAGTCCCTTAGGCTTCGCCATCGGTTTTCTCCCTTGTTGTCTGGCTGGGGCTCATCCCCTTCCGGGCACGCTTGAGCGTTTCCTCGGCCAGTTCCATATAGGCTTTCGCACCCTTGCACAGGCGGTCGTAGGCCAGTACCGGCAGCCCGTGGCTGGGCGCCTCGGCGAGCCGCACGTTGCGCGGAATGACCGTGTCGTAGACCTTGTCGCCGAAATGCTGCTTGATCTGGTCCGACACCTGCTGCGCCAGCGTGCTGCGCGGATCGAACATCACGCGCAACAGGCCTTCGATCTGGATGCCGGGATTGAGCCGCTGCTTGACTTTCTTGATGGTGGCGACCAGATCGGTCAATCCCTCCAGCGCATAGTATTCGCACTGCATCGGGATCAGCACCGCCTCCGCCGCGGCAAAGGCGTTGACCGTCAGGAGATTGAGTGTCGGCGGACAATCCATCAGGATGAAATCGTAGTCGTCGGCCACCTGCGCCAGCGCGACCTTCAGCCGCAAATCGCGCTGCTCCAGGTTCACCAGGTCGATTTCCGCGCCGGCGAGTTCGCGGTTCGCCGGGATGACGTCGAAATGGCCGGGCCCGGAGCGCATCCGCGCGTCGCGCACGGTGACCTGGTTGAGCAGGATCTGGTAGACGGTCGGCAGCGCGGTGCGCTTCTCGATGCCCGCGCCCATGGTCGCGTTGCCCTGCGGGTCGAGGTCGGCCAGCAGCACGCGCTGGCCGAGTTCAGCCAGACTGGCGGCCAGGTTGACCGCTGTCGTCGTCTTGCCGACGCCGCCCTTTTGATTGGCAATCGCAATGATTTTTGTCATCCCGCAGGCTCCAGAACGATCAGATGGCGACTCGCATCGAGCCCCGGCACGACAAGTGCATGGTCAGCACTCACTATCACGTCGCCCGGCAATGCGGCGATCTCTTCGTGTGGATACACCCCCTTCATCGCCAGCCAGCGGCCGCCGGGTTTGAGCAGATGGCGGGTCAGGGTGACGAACTCCCGGAGGTCGGAAAACGCGCGCGAGGTGACGACGTCGAATCCAGTTTCCGGGCGGAAATCCTCCACCCGGCTGGTGACGACAGTCAGGTTTGCCAGCCCCAGCTCGGCCTTGGCCTGCAGCAGAAAGGCGGTCTTCTTGGCGATGCTGTCGATCAGCGTCACCTGCAATTCGGGCCGCGCGATCGCCAGCGGAATGCCCGGCAGGCCGCCGCCGCTGCCGACATCGAGGACCGTTTTGCCCACGAAGCAGGGCACCGCCGCCAGCGAATCCAGCAGATGGTGGCTCACCATACGCCCGGCGTCGCGCACCGCGGTGAGGTTGTACACGCGGTTCCACTTGTCGAGCAGCGCGAGATAGGCCAAGAGCTTCGCCTCGGCGCCGTCGGGCAACGCCAGACCCAGGGCAGCGATACCCGCCTTCAATTGCTGTTCGATGCTCACGCGCTTTTCTTCTGTTCGTCGGGTTTGAAACCCCGCTTGGCATACACCAGCAGCACCGAAATCGCCGCCGGCGTGATGCCCTGCAAGCGCGCCGCCTGTCCCAGCGTTTCGGGCCGGGCCTTCTGCAGACGCTGGCGCACTTCCATCGACAGCCCGGTGAGCAGGCTGTAATCGAGATCCACGGGCAGGCGCAGGGTTTCCTGCTCGCGGTGCTTTTCGACTTCCTCGTTCTGGCGGTCGATGTAGCCCTGGTATTTGGCGGCGATCTCGACCTGCTCGGCAACACCCGCGTCCGCGACCCCTGCCCCGCCGCCCGGCAGCGCGAGCACCTGCGCGTAGCCCAGGTTAGGGCGGCGCAGCAGTTCGAACAGGCTGTATTCGTGCTCGATCGGTTGGCCGAGGAGGCGGGTCGCCTCGTCGGGCGGCAGCATGGCCGGATTGACCCAGGTCGATTTCAACCGCTCGGTTTCACGTGAAACCGCATCGCGTTTGCGGTTGAAGGCATCCCAGCGCGCATCGTCGACCACGCCGATGGCGCGCCCGGCCTCGGTCAGGCGCATGTCGGCGTTGTCCTCGCGCAGTTGCAGGCGATATTCGGCGCGGCTGGTGAACATGCGATAGGGCTCGGAGACGCCGCGCGTGATGAGGTCGTCGACCAGCACGCCGAGGTAGGCTTCGTGGCGGCCCGGGCGCCAGGCGTCCTTGCCTTGCACCTGCAGGCCCGCGTTGATGCCGGCCAGCAGGCCTTGCGCGGCCGCCTCCTCGTAGCCGGTGGTGCCGTTGATCTGGCCGGCGAAGAAGAGGCCGGCGATCGACTTGGTTTCGAGCGAGGCCTTGAGGTTGCGCGGGTCGTAGTAATCGTATTCGATGGCGTAGCCGGGGCGCAGGATGTGCGCCTGTTCCAGCCCGGGGATCGAGCGCACGATGGCGAGCTGCACGTCGAACGGCAGCGAGGTCGAAATACCGTTGGGGTAGATCTCGTGGGTGGTGAGCCCTTCGGGTTCGAGGAAGATCTGGTGGCTCGCCTTGTCGGCAAAGCGGGTGATCTTGTCCTCGATCGACGGGCAGTAGCGCGGCCCCACCCCTTCGATGACGCCGGTATACATCGGCGAGCGGTCGAGGCCGCCGCGAATGATGTCGTGCGTTTTTTCGGTGGTGTGGGTGATCCAGCACGGGCGCTGCTCGGGATGCATCGCCGCCTCGCCCATGAAGGAGAACACCGGCGCCGGATTGTCGCCGGGCTGCAGCTGGGTCTGGCTGAAATCGATGCTGCGGCCGTCGATCCGCGGCGGGGTGCCGGTCTTCAGCCGCCCCGCCGGCAGCTTGAGTTCGCGCAACCGCGCGGCGAGCGACACCGCGGGCGGGTCGCCCATGCGGCCGGCCTGGAAGTTTTCCAGTCCGACGTGCACCAGACCGGCGAGGAAGGTACCGGCGGTGAGCACCACCGCGCGG
>JAJZRT010000346.1 GCA_021802595.1 Pseudomonadota bacterium | reverse complement strand
GATCTTACTCCCAATTCGAGAGGCGAACACCCATAGAAGCAGAGGTGTGAACATGATTAACGGCAAGATTCCGGCGGACACCGAAAACCGGCATCCGCGCGAACGCCAAGGCGAAACGCGACTCCTGCTACAGCGTGAGGCCTCAGAAGTCGAGACGCGCACGGCCTGGATGGGCGCGGCGACCCGCCCTACCCCGCTGCGCGAGCGGCGCCTCACACTGGCGGAGGTCGCCTCCGCGGACGTCCAGGACAACGACCTGCCGGTCGGCACCGTGGAGTTCCTCCGCGCCTGCGCCGCGCGGCGGGGGGTGACGCTGCCGGAGATCGGCGCCTACCCCGATGTGTTGCGTCCGTATCTGCGTCGCACACACCGGCTGGGCGTCCTGGGAGAAGCCCGACGCCTCACTGTCCCGACCTTCATTCGCCCCGCCTTCGCCGTCAAGGCGTTCACCGGGTTCATGTTCCACCCCTCGGACCCGGAACACGCCAAACGGCTAACGGCTCTTCCCGACGACCTGCCGGTGTGGCTGTGCGAGCCGGTCGCCTGGCTGTGTGAATGGCGCTACTACGTCCAAGGCGAGATCATCGGCGCCGGACGTTATGACCCGGAGGGCGCGGAAGATGCCCCCGAGCCCGACCGGGACCTCGTGGAATCTCTGGTGCGCGCATGGGGCGCGCTCTCGCCTGCAGGGTACGCCCTGGATGTGGGCGTGCTCCATTCGGGCGAAACAGCGCTCGTCGAGGTTAACGACGGCTGGGCCCTCGGATACTACAAGGGGACCTGCTCGCCGGCGGATTACCTGCGCCTGCTGCAGGCGCGATGGGAGGAACTGTGCAGACAGATAAGGACATAAAAATCACAGAGGAACATGTCAAATCTTTTCCTGTGCGCAAAGACACGATGCGCGGACGATGGATGCCGATCTATCTCGAGCCCGTTGTGGGGTCCGGCGAGCGGCTTACCATCGGTGTCGCCGTGGCGGCAAACGGTGAGCGTTTGGTCGCGTCCTCTGGCGTCCTGGAACGTCTGGAGCCCTTGCTGGGCGAACGGTATTCGCATCTCGCCTATGTGGCGGACCTCACGCTGAGGAACCTCGATTATGCGCTCCGAACCCTCGGTCCGGGGTGGCTTGAATCCTGGACGCCTCCTCTAGACGGGATCTATGTTGGCCCCATTCGATCTGGCGCCGGCGAGAGCCTCGAACATATTGCACGGTCCGCGTTCGATCTCTGCGCCGGACTGCACGCCGCTCTGTCCGTCAGCCGGTAAATCCTGATGGAGATCCTCAATCGCCACCACCTGCAGGGCGCTTGGCCTGACGGCGCGGTCTACGTCGGGCGCGGGCACCCGCTCGGCAACCCGTTCGCCATCGGGCGCGACGGAAACCGCGAGGAGGTGATCCGCCTCTACCGGGACCACCTCGATCGCGCGATCGCGCGCAACGACCCGGAGATCTGGAGCGCGCTGCGCGCCCTCGATGCGCAGTCGTCCCTCGTCTGCTCGTGCGCGCCGGCCCCCTGCCATGCCCAGGTGATCGATGAACTGTGGCAGCGGCATTGCGCGCAGCTTCCCCCTGCGGTATTCGTGTTCGGGTCGAACCGCGCCGGTCGCCACGGCAAAGGTGCGGCGCTCGCCGCGCGGGATCTTTTCGCCGCCGCCCCGGGGACCGGGGAAGGCCCCACCGGTCGGGCGTACGCGATCCCCACGAAAGACGCGCAGCTGCGCACCCTCCCCGTTTCCGCAATCCTGCCGGCGGTGCGACGGTTTCTCCGGCATGCCGCCGGACATCCGGAGCTTGAATTCCTGGTGACGCCGGTCGGCTGCGGGCTCGCCGGCTACGACGCCTCCTGGATCGCGCCGCTTTTCGCCGGCGCCCCGGATCATTGCCGGTTCCTCGAGCCGCGGTTCGCGGCACTCGTGCCGCAGCCCGCGCAGGCCCGTCGCGTCATCGTGGCAGGCTCGCGCTCCGTGACGGAACGCGAGACGGTCTGGCCAGCGCTCGACCGGCTCGCCGAGGAACGCTGGCCAGGAGAACTGTTCGAGGTGGTCTGCGGCGAGGCGCCCGGGGCGGACACGCTCGGGCGCGAATGGGCGACGGCCCGCGGATTCCCGGTGCACTCCCTGCCGGCACCCTGGGACGTCCTCGAGGTGCCCGGCGCGCAGGTTCGTGTGCGCCGGGACGGGACGCGCTACAACGCCGCGGCCGGCATGGCCCGCAATGCGTGGATGGCGGCCTACGGCACGCACCTCGTCGCGTTCTGGGACGGCAAAAGCCCGGGTACGCGCGGCATGATCCGGCTCGCCGAGGACTGCGGGCTGCCGGTGTGGCGGCCGGGAGGATTGTGCGCCGGCCCCTCGTGAAGCGCGACGGGACTCCACGTCGCCCTCGCGCACTCGGTTAGAGCCGGCGCTGTTGGCGCCGAGTTAAAATTGACCCCCTGTGCCGGGATAAAATTGACCAGGTGATTTTTGTCGCGAGACTACTACACGACTGTGGATAAGTCGACCAGACTCGGGCTGGTTTTAGCCTCCTCATGCTGTTGTTTTGTGGTTAATGGCCGGCAGCGTAATGCCGCCGGTCATGCTGCTTCAGAATGGTTCTGTTTCCTCTGTTGCGGGTGAGCGTTGAGCTTTCTCGCGCGACTTGATGCGATCCTTGGCTGTTGCACTACTTTCCTTGAAGCGGAATGACTCGTTGCCGGTTTCGATGATATGGCAATGATGCGTCAGCCGATCCAGCAGCGCGGTGGTCAGCTTGGCATCGCCGAACACGCTGCTCCATTCCGAGAAGGTCAGATTAGTCGTGATGATGACGCTGGTCCGCTCGTAGAGCTTGGAGAGCAGGTGGAACAGCAACGCGCCGCCGGCCTGAGAGAACGGCAGATAACCCAGCTCGTCGAGAATGACCAAGTCCATCTGCATCAAGCTGAGCGCCAGCTTGCCCTGTTTGCCCGCTGCCTTCTCCTGCTCCAGCGTATTGGCAAGATCCACCGTGGAGTAAAAGCGCACTCTTTTGCCGTGCTGCTGAATGCCGGAGACGCCAATCGCCGTTGCCAGATGGGTTTTGCCGGTGCCTGTTCCGCCGACCAACACGAGATTCTGTGCGGCATCGGTAAACTCCAGGGTGGCAAGCTGACTGATCAGTTGTTTATCCACCTTGGATTGCCCGAAGTCGAAGCCCAGCAGGTTCCGGTGAACCGGGAACCGGGCAGCATTCATTTGATAGCGCAAGGTGCGGAGGCCTCGATCATGAGTTTCCGCCTCCAGCAGATGATGCAGCAGCCATACCGACGAGTCCAGCGACGCCGTGGCGCCGGAGGCGCCCTGGCTTTGCAGTTCGACATAGCAGTCCGCCATACCCTGTAACTTGAGCGCCTTGAGTTGGGTGATGATGTCAGACATGGGACACCTCCTGCGCATTCAGGCTGTCATAGCGCGAGGTATCCGCCAGCGGTTCTTCGGTGAGCGTGAGACGGGTTTCCACCTGTGCGGGCAGTGGCGACGGACTCAGACGTGCCAGCACGTTGATCACATGCTCGACACTGAGTACCCCCGACTCCAACACCAGCTCGACCGCGACCAGCACCGCCTCCAAGCCATGGGCCGGCACGGCGGCAAGCACACGGGCCATGGTGCGGTCGCCCTGTTGTCGTTCTCGTCGTCGTAAGGCGGTTTGCAGTTTGGCAAAGGGGGCGGGCATCTCGGCAAACGGCGCGCCGTTGCGCAAGGCGCCGGGCTTCTTCTCAATAAGCGGGATGTAGTGCTGCCAGTCATAGCTGACCTGGTCACGCTCCAGCAGCCGTGTATGGCACGCCACGATCGCATTCTCGGCAGACACCTCGATCCGGGCTGGGTAGAGGTGGATCGCCACCTTCTGGTTGGCCAGATGGCAGGGGACGGAATACCGGTTACGTTGCACAGTGACCAGACAGGTACTGGAAACGCGCGCCAGCACCTCAACATAGCCATCGAACGGCGTTGGCATCGGCATCAAGTAGATCTGCTCCTGCTCCAGCGCATCGGCAACGGTAATGCCGGCGTCGGGATGCTGCACTTCCAACCACAGCGCGCGGCAGCGCGCTTCCAGCCAGCTGTTGAGTTCATCGAACGAGCCGAAGTGCTGCGCCTTGGCGTCCATCCAGACGCGCCGCCGGGAGTCTTGCACGTTCTTCTCGACAACCCCCTTCTCCCAGCCGGAGGCCACGTTGCAGAAGTCTGGGTCAAACAGATAGTGCGCCGTCATGGCGAAGAAACGCGTATTGACGACACGACCGTTGCCCTTGGACACCTTGTCCACGGCGGTCTTCATGTTGTCGTAGATGCCGCGCCTGGGCACGCCACCCAGGGCTGTGAAGGCGCGGGTATGCGCATCGAACAGCATCTCATGGCTCTGGGCAGGGTAGCCTGACAGGTGAAAGGCGCGACTGGCGCACAGCTTGGTATGCGCCACCAGTATTTTGCGGTAGATACCACCGATTACCAGCCACTCCTCGCTCCAGTCGAACTGGAAGGCTTCGCCCAGCTGGAACTTGAGCGGCACGAAAGCGGATTTACCGGTGATCGTGGCGTGCTGGCGAGTGCGCCGGATGAAATCGGTCAGCTGTGAATAGCCGCCCGTGTAACCCTTCTGCCGGATCGTCTCAAACAGCCGCTTTGCCGTACGACGATCCCGCTTGGGGCGGTGCGCATCGGTCTCCAGGGCCAACTTCAGCAGGGGCTCAAACGGCGTCAGCTTGCTGTCGCGATTGCGCCGTTGCTGGTGTGGCGCTTCGCTGCCCCTGAGCCACTTCTTGATGGTGTTGCGCGACAGACTGGTTCGTCGCTGGATCTCACTGATGGTGAGATGTTCGCGGAAATGCATCCGCCGGATCTTTGCATACATGGCCATGGTAATCACCCTCGTTAACCCCTGCTCAGAAAATGAGCAGGATAAGTGGATTACCTGGTCAAAATTAAACCGGCACAACTACCTCTAAATGGTCAAAATGAAACCAGCGCCAACATTGAGGGTGGCAGAAACACAGCGGCCATGGCTCTGGTAGTGTTCGACCGCCCGCTTCTTCTGCTCATCGGAGTATTTCGACTTGCGGCGCGCGCAGCCCGCCCGCAAATCG
>JAJZRT010000345.1 GCA_021802595.1 Pseudomonadota bacterium | reverse complement strand
GCTTCACTGGTAAGCCGTCATCGTTCCGTCCGTCCAATCTCCGCCAAGCATGCTCAAGCTTCACGATTTTTGCAACAGAGCCCAACAGAGCCGGGAGCAATGGAACTGAAAACCAACGTAAGCCGAATTAGAGTTCGTTTTACTCGTCAGCGACTGCGAATTAACGAACTTTGATTCGTGAGAAAGGTTTATTGCACTGATTTTCGGGTGTTGGTGACCTTTCCTCGCGATAGCGGAAACGGTTTCATAAAACGGTCGTTTTTCGAAACTATCCAGACGTTGCAAGGGTTTGCGGGGCAGCGACTGAGCTTAAGTGCACTTTCTGTTCCGTTGCTCCCCCAACCCCAGCTTAGGGCAGATGCAAATTACGCAACCGGTTCCACTGCTCGCTAGCTAGCCCGTATAATTCATCGGGGGGTGGCGGATGTAGCGTAAGCATCTGATTTAACGTATGATTTGGTTGTCTAATCCGATCAACGTCATTTCAAGAAAGCTACACCCGCCATGGACGATCCTACGCTGCCGCTACCTGGTCTGTCACCTGTTTCGGGCAAGCGGTTGGACGTCAGATTTGACGGCGGTCTGCTATCGTCAGACGGCGGGATTTTGCTGTTGCGCGAGGTGGAGCAGCGCCTTGGCGTTGCGGATCGCATGGCGGCCTGCATCAAAGATCCCCGCGCGCCGGATCTGATCACCCACAGCCTTACCGACATTATCCGCTTCCGGCTGATGATGATTGCGGCGGGTTACGAGGATGGCAATGACGCCTCCAGTCTGCGCGTCGACCCGATGTTCAAGCTGGCCCTTGATCTGGCACCTTCGGATCGCGCGCTATGTTCGCAGCCGACGATCTCGCGACTGGAGAACCTGCCTGATACGCGTGCGTTGCTGGGCATGGGCCGGGCGATGGTTGATCTGTATTGCGATTCCTTCCGCACCGTGCCCAAGCGTATTGTCCTCGACATTGATGACACATTCGATGCCGTGCATGGCGGCCAGCAGTTGCGATTATTCAATGCCCATCATGACGAATATGGCTTCCAACCCATCGTCGTGTTCGATGGCGAGGGCCGCTTCATCACTGCCGTGCTACGCCCGGCCAAACGACCCGGCGGCAAGGAAATCAGGGCTTTCCTGCGCCGCCTGATGCGTGCAATCCGCGCCAACTGGCCAAGAACGCAGATCATGCTGCGCGGCGACAGTCATTATTGCTGTCCCGAGGTCATCGACTGGTGCCGGGCGGGCGGACACGACTTCATCCTGGGCGTCGCGCCGACCTCGACATTGCGCCGCCATGTCACCGATCTCGAAACCAGCACCAAAGCGCGCTTCGAGGCCGCAACCGACGATGGCAAGGTGCGCCGCTTCAAGGCATTCCACGACGGCGCTAAAAGCTGGAGCCGCGTCGAGCGGATCATCGCCCGCGTCGAAGTCGGCGATCAGGGGGCCGACACCCGCTTCGTCGTCACCAATCTCAAAAAGGGCTCGCCCCGCTGGCTCTACGAGCAGGTCTATTGCCGGCGGGGGCAGGCGGAAAATCACATCAAGTCGTGGAAAACCCATCTCGCCGCAGACCGTACATCCTGCACAAAGGCCACGGCCAACCAGTTGCGGCTGTTCCTTCATGCCGGTGCCTACTGGCTTATGTGGGGTCTGCGCACCGCCATGCCGAAACGCTCAATATGGCGCACTGTCCAGTTCGATACCTTGCGCCTGCACCTCATCAAGATCGCTGCCCGTGTCGTCGAAATGAAGACCTTGATCCGCGTCCAATGGCCCACCGCCTGTCCCAACCAGCAGATCGTCCGGGTCGCCCTCGATCGTATCCCTCGCCTCGTTACCTGAACAACGGGCCTGGCCCCAAAAACCAAACCCGTCCCTTCAACCCGCAAGCCTCAACATACCCGACCTTCGGCTCATCCCCGGGAGTGATGCACCGCGCCTGCCTCCAACCAAAAACCGAAATCCTGACGCCCGATCAACAACGCGATGAATTATACGGGCTAGACGATGCTGCGCTGAAACGGCGACGGTATTCACCGGGCGATAGTCCGACGACGCGCGTAAACACCTTTCTGAACGCGCCGGGGTCGCTATAGCCGACATCCCAGGCCACCCGCTCGATAGGCAACTGGCTCGAATGCAGCATCCCCCGGGCGCGTCCGATGCGCAGGCGTTGGCAGTATTCGGTAGTGGTCATGCCGGTTGCCTTCTGAAAGCGCCGCGTAAAGGTACGCACCTGCAAGCCGGCGCGTTGGGCCATATCCTTCAGGGCCATGTGCTTTGCATCGGTATCCTGCAGCCAGCGCTGAACGATGAGCACCGCCTCATCGCCATGGGCGAGCCGAGGCGAAAAGGCGCTGTAATAGCGTTGTTGACGGCCGGGGGCGTCCAGCAGAAGCATCTGGGCAGTTCCGATCATCACCGAAGCGCCCAGATAGCGGTCCACCAAACGCAGGCCTATGTCGGTCCAGGCCATTACGCCGCCAGCGGTGATGATGTCGTCATCATCGATGATGAGCTGATCGACATTGAGCCAAACGTCCGGAAAGCGCTCCATCCAACTGTCCACATAATGCCAGTGCGTCGTGATGGTCCGCCCCCTCAATAGCCCCGTTTCGCCGAGCAGGAAAGCGCCGGCGCAAACGGAGACCAGCGTGGCGCCCTCAGCGTACTGCCGTCTGAGCCAGTTCGCATAGGGAGCGGCGGCGCCGGTAGAAATCGGCGATTCCAGACTGGGCGGGATGATCAGGATGGAAGGCGACGTTGTCGCGCCGGGTAGGGAATCCTGTACGCGCACCGGGTCATCCGAACCATCCTGACGTTGCCACTGGCTGACACGCAGTAAAGTGCTTTGCGGCTCGCCATGCTCGCCTGCGATGCGTTGCGCAAGCGCGAACAGATCGGCCAGGCCAAGCACGGTCGCCATCTGGGCGCCTGGGTAAAGCAGTATCCCGATCTCGCTGACGGCTATTTTTGACGTGTCCATCCCGCCCCTAAAGTTGTCGATCTTGCCACTTCATCGCCTACCGTCTGTGCCCCATTATGATCGTGCGTTTCATTCAGACCTTCCCAAAGGAGCCCAGCGATGAGCAAGCGTGCATTGGTAGTAGTTGACCTGCAAAACGAATACCTACCTTCGGGTAAGTTGCCCCTGACCAACATCGAGGCGGCCGCGGACAACGCCGCAAAGGTGATTGCCGACTTCCGCGCCAAGGGCGATGCGGTCATCCACATTCGCCACGAGTTCGCCAACAACGAAAAGCCCGCCTTCGTCCCAGGCAGCTCCGGCGTTGAAATCCAGCCAGCCGTGGCGCCCACGGGCGATGAGCTAGTTATCGTCAAGAACTACGTGAACTCCTTCCGCGAGACCGATCTCAAGCGCGCACTCGACGACCATGCAACAGAAGAGGTTGTCGTGGTGGGCGCCATGAGTCATATGTGCGTCGATGCGGTTGTTCGCGCCGCCGCGGATCTGGGCTACTCGGTGACTGTGTTGCACGATGCCTGCGCCACGCTCGATCTCGAATTCAACGGGGTCAAGGTGCCGGCTGCTCAAGTGCACGCAACGATGATGGCGGCCTTTGAGTTTGGCTACGCCAAGGTGACCTCGACTCGGGACTATCTGTCCGCCTAATCGAGCCTGCCGAATACCCCCGACCCGCTTGCAAAGCGGGTCGGGGGTTCTGTTAACCGCCCTGCCGGTCTTCCTCACCGTCGCGCCTATCACTCATGTCCAACTCCGCAGCCGCGTCGTCCTGACGCCTGACCCACTTACCGGTTCTGAGCTGGCGAAAGGCCTGACGACAAGCGATTGACCTGAAAATGCATGTACTGTAGTTTTTAGGCCATCTTGAGCTTGCCGAAGAACACTCCTATGACCTCTCTGCGTGTCGCCGTCCTCGCCTTCGAAGGTGTGAGCCTGTTTCATCTCTCCGTACCGGGCATGGTCTTTGGCGCCGCCAAAGACGCACCGGATCTTCCCCGATACGAGGTTCGGTACTGCGCCACGACCCCTGGAAAGGTTCGCAGCGACCAAGGCGTAGTGATCGAGGTTCCCGATGGCCTCGAGGCATTGGCTCGGGCGGACATCGTCATCGTGCCGGCGTGGAGCGATCCCGGTCAGCCAGCCTCGGCCGAGCTGATTGACGGTCTGCGCCGCAGTCACGAACGTGGGTCCCTGATAGTCGGCCTGTGCCTTGGCGCGTTCGTGTTGGGCGACGCTGGGTTGCTGGACGGTCGGGAAGCGACCACGCACTGGGTCGCCCGCGATCTGTTCGCCCAGCGGTTTCCGAAGAGTCATTTCCGCCCCGATGTGCTGTATATCGCAGACGACAACATCGTCACCTCGGCCGGAACGGTCGCGGCCATCGATTGCTGCCTGCACTTGTTGAGGCAGCGACACGGTGCCGATGTCGCGAACCGAATGGCCAGGCTGCTGGTCACTCCGCCGCATCGCCAGGGCGGTCAGGCGCAGTACATCGAGCAGCCCGTTCCACAGCTGGCAAGCGAGAGCCGATTGCCCGGGGTGCTGGAGTGGGCGAGAGAGCACCTGGCCGATCCGTTGTCGCTCGATACCCTGGCCGATATCGCCAAGATGAGCCGTCGCACCTTTACTCGTCGTTTTCGTGAAACCACGGGTACCACGTTCATCAAGTGGATCAACGCCGAGCGGGTCGCCCGGGCGCAGCAGCTTCTGGAGACTACTCAAATGCCGATCGACTGCGTTGCCTCCGAGGTCGGTTTTGGAACAGCGCTGTCGCTGCGTCAGCAGTTCGCAGCCCAGTTGGGCACGACGCCGTCGGCGTACCGGCAAATCTTCTGCAAGGAAATAACCTCACGCGCGCATGCCTAAGCCGCACATCGAGGCCGGCACATGTTCGTCGCACGCCGCGCTGCGTTCGGGCGCCGGTTCCATGCGCTGGCCTATCGGGTAACATCCTCAGGTAGGCCAAAGGCATCGGCAATCAATTCCGTCGAGCGGTAGATGGCCGGCTCTGTTGCAAACATGGGGCACGGCCGCGCGGCGTCACCCAGTTGGGGGATTAGGCAGCATTGGCGAAATGCTTATTGAGCATAATCATGGTTTCGGTCAGGGCCGAGGGTCCAATTCCG
>JAJZRT010000344.1 GCA_021802595.1 Pseudomonadota bacterium | reverse complement strand
GCACCCTGCACAAACCATCAAAAGAACCTCAGAAAACCACCGAAGAACTGGTCCCGATTGTCGTTGCTGCCTTAGCAGGAGCCATGGATTCACGGGAACTCGCCACCGCTACGGGATTTCCGCCTGCAGCGGTTGGCAACGCTTTAAGATTGGCGAGCAATTACGGGTTGGTCAGCAAGGTGCCGCCTTTCGACAAGCGCGTGATGACCTGGGAACGCACCAAAGGAAAGGCGTACACGACCGCGCTAAACGCCTGGGAAACACGTCGTAAAAAGCCTCCCAAGTCATCGCAACAGCCTGAGAATCCAACCAATACCCTTTCATCATCCCGCATCAATGAGGCGTTTTGGAGCCGCTGGCTGCGCAATGACCCGTCTACCCGACCAAAACTCGATGACTGACCATCACGCACCCCCATTTGTTGTGCGGACTCGCCTGTTGTGGGGGCGGCGTCTGTCAACCGCGAAAAGGCATCGAGAAATGGCCCAGAATCGGTTTTTGATGGCCTAAGTGTAACGGCTTGCAATCGAAAACGGTGTGCTCAGATTAACTGCAACTGACGACGCCCCTGTCCGCTTGAGGTATGCCTCAACCTGACGGCGGCGAATCGCAAGCGCTCGGTTCGGTCGCAATGCTGATCCGCGCATGGAAGCGCAGGTAGCACTCCAGCCCGCAGAAGTGCTCGACGTACTCCGCGCCTTCCGGGGTGAATAACGTAATTTGTACATTAACTACAGCATCCTCGACCTCCAGAAAATATGCCAGCAAATTCCATTTCTCCGGACAAGCGCTTCAGATAATATTCGGGATCTTCCCGAAAAACAGTAATGCAATGCGGGCATCTACAAAAATACAGTTCCTTATCTCGAAAACTAATTGCCACAGTTTGATTGATTGGTTTTTCAGCCAAACAACTTGGGCACACAACGAGACTATTTGTTTCTTCCAGCAGGGTTTCGGCATTTTCTTGGAACGTAACGGCACACCCGTCGCAACAGAATGAATATTCCTTTCCTCGATATTCCTGTATAACAGCATTCTCTTTAGTAATGCCCAACCTTACTAAGGAGCAACCGCATGTGGGGCAAATCAGTGTTGTCATGTTCACACCTCCATTAATTCTCTGATATATAACGTCTGAATTTAGCGGAGCGCTTCTGTTACGTCTCTCGTTATATTAGTAAGGGGTATCCCATGTCGAAGTCGTCGGCAGAAAAGCGCACGGCGAGGGCACGCAAGGCATCGAACGTGGCGAACAGTGCCGGATTGCCGCAGGCATCAGTTCGGACGACTCGGCCACAGGCAGGAACAGGAGAGACAGGTGAGCACGACCCGCCCGCCCCACAGATAGCCGGTGAACGGCTTGCGTGTTTCGGTCGGCCCAGCGTTCGGGGCTATTCATGGCAAACTCTCCGCGTGCTGTGCTCGCTCGGCAGGGTGGCCAACTGCGCTTCCAGATCGGCCAACGCTTCGCGTCGGCGTTTGACGATCTGGCGCAGCGCGGTAAGCTGCGCGGCGGCCTGGTCGCCGTCCGACGTATCGAGTGCCCGGCACAACCGCGCCAGCGCATCGAGGCCGATGCCCGCTTCGAAGGCAGCCCGCACCAAGCACAGCCGTTGCAAGGCCGCCTCGTCGAACAGACCGTAGCCGCCTTGGGTACGCGCCACCGGCCGCAGCAGTCCGCGCAGCAAGTAGTCGCGCACGATATGCACGCTGACACCCGCGCCCTCAGCCAGCTTGGAAATTGTGTACCGATTCATGTTCATGTTCCTTTACGACTCGAAGCGCCCAGCAGCCGGATATACTCCGCGTGAGCCCACACCAGAGGTGTGGCCGAACCCGTGCCATGGCCCAGACGCGGTTCTGTATCCCACACTTGCTCGGGCAGCATGCCGTTTTCGTTGGCAAAGCACTCCAGCGCCTTGATGTAGGGCCGGGAGTCGCGTCCGGCGGCAACTTCATAGTGTCCGCGCTCGCCGGTGAGCAACGGCCACAAGCGTCCGCGCCCGGTACCATCGAATGGTGAACCGTCCTCGTGCTCACCGTAACCATCCCCGTTGTAGCGATACCACGCCGGTCCGCAAGGCGTCTCGCGTCGGCACAGTGCATCCCATACCGGCAGGGTCTTGAGAACGTGCAGGTCGGCGGCGGTGCGCAGACCCAGGCGTACCAACTCCAGGAAACCGCCGTCTACCACGCAACATTGGGACTGGTTGTACATTGCTTCCGCTGGTAGATTGCGAATTGGCAGAAATACTCGACACTCTGGCAGATGCTCACCGGTGTCGACCGACGGGATCAGGGCGATACGCTCGTAGTGCTCGGGATGGCCGAAGAGCAATCGACCGCAATCGGTGAAGGTCCAATCCTCGATGCGTTGTTCCCAGTCTTGCGCCACCTGTCGGTAAGTGACGGCCTGCGCCCCTTTTCCGGTCGCATCGGCCACCGCTGCCGCAGCGCGCAGCGCGGCAACCACTACCGCCAGGGTATGGGGACTGTAACCTCTGTTCTCCTCCCAGCGGTCCTGGGGGGTGACCGGCCCATGGTTCACCAGGAAATCGGCGGCACGCTGTACCACGGGATACGGGTCGAAGTCCAAGAGCCCTTCGTGGTGCAGGTGGTTGGCCAACAGCACCGAATAGCCGACTTCGTCGAGCTGCAGGCCTTGCCAGTAGGGCCTGCCATCCACCCAGAAATTCTGAAAGAAGCTTCCATCCTCGCGCTGTCGAGAGAACAAATAATGCAGAATCTGCGCTGGCCTCTCCCGGTCGCCGGCGGCGAGCAAGCCCATGGCCTGGTGGTAGAGATCGCGCGGCCAGACCAAGTGATAGCCGCCAATCGGCTGGTCCGCCGATGCCGATTCGCCCCAGGGAATGGACAACGAGGCCACGCCCGCGCCGCGATGAATCTTGTCGATATGCGTACGCAACACCGCGATGCTACGCCGGTAAAGCTGCCCGCCGTCGCCGCTCTGGGCCGACAGATCGAGCAATCCGCGCTGATAAGCGCGCCACCCTTCCATGTAGCGATTGAGAACCGACGCGAATCCGTTGCGGTCCAGGCAGCCGCTTGCAGCCTTGATGGCCGTCCGCTCGCTGTTGCCGAACCCGACACAAAGCATGAAATGACCGTCTGGCGGCAACTCCAGTTCTGCCGTCAGCGCAATATTGCCCGGTCCCGCTGTCGTGAAGTTCCATTCTAGGTGCCGGTGTCTGTTTATATCCTGCCAGCCGTCGGAATGACCCACATAGCCGGCTGACATGCGTGAGAAGGGTACCGTGGCGGTTACCGCAGCGTATCGAGACCCGCGCCAGGCGATGAGCCAGTCGCATTCGTTGGCGCCATATTCAACGCGACCGTGGTTATCCGACCCCTGGTTGTCGAGATGGGGCGCCCACAGCAGATACAGGCGGTAATGTCGGGCTGCTTCCACCAAAGGCTCGAAGTGGACTCGCTCAAGCACGCAGTCGGCATCGGGATCCGTGCAGACCGTCTTGATCAGTCGGTAGCGGCCTTGCGGATCTCGGCTGACAATCTGGAAGGCCGGAATGCCGTCTTCGATCCACTCGACGCTATGTTCCAGATCGCGTCGCTCTTCGTGAAATAGCTCACCACCATCGGTGATCAGGAACTGAAGATCGCGTTGATTCGGACAGTCGATCGTCGGATGATAAACCTCGGTTAACACACCGTCGGCGACGGTGAACCAGACGCGGGAACGTTCACTCAAGGCAGTGCCCACAGCCTGCTTGTGGGCACTGGCCCAAGTGCTGGGCAGGCCTGGCTGCCCGAACGGAAGTTCGCTCATGGTCTCCTTGGTCTTGCGACGTTCATGCCGCAACGGGACTCCTTTATCAATCCGTCTCAACCCGCACAGCAGGACAACTGCTTCACATCCCTGGTGAAGGTCTGGGCAGCAAGCTTCAGCCCTTCGACCATCGTCAGGTAGGGAAACAACTGGTCAGCCAGTTCCTGTACCGTCATCCGGTTACGAATCGCCAGCGCGGCAGTCTGGATCAGCTCGCCCGCTTCCGGGGCGACCACCTGCACGCCGATTAGGCGACCACTGCCCACTTCGGCTACCAGCTTGATGAAGCCGCGTGTATTGAAATTGGCGAGCGCCCGCGGCACGTTGTCGAGCGTCAGCGTGCGGCTGTCGGTTTCGATGCCGTCGCGATGCGCTTCCGCGCCGCTGTAACCCACAGTCGCCACTTGCGGATCGGTGAACACCACGGCTGGCATCGCCGTCAAGTCCAGGGCTGCACTACCGCCCATCATGTTGATGGCCGCACGGGTGCCGGCCGCTGCCGCCACGTAGACGAATTGCGGCTGGTCGGTGCAGTCGCCAGCGGCGTAAATGTTCGGGCTGTTCGTGCGCATACCCTGGTCGATGACGATGGCCCCTTGCGCATTGATGGCCACGCCCGCCGCTTCCAGATTCAGGCGGCGTGTGTTCGGTGCGCGACCAGTGGCGACCAGCAGCTTATCGGCGCGCAGTTCGCCGTGCCCGGTGGCTAGCACAAATTCGCCATCCGCATAAGCGACCTGGCTGGCCTGGGTGTGCTCCAGCACCTCGATGCCTTCGGCGCGAAACGCCGCCGTGATGGCCTCACCGATGGCCGGGTCTTCCCGGAGGAACAAGGTGCCGCGCGCCAGGATCGTCACATGGCTGCCGAGCCGGGCGAAGGCTTGCGCCAGTTCCAGCGCCACCACCGACGAGCCGATCACGGCCAGACGCTCGGGGATCGATTCGCTGACCAGCGCTTCGGTGGAGGTCCAATAAGGAGTGTCTTTCAAGCCGGGAATCGGCGGCACGGCCGGACTGGCGCCCGTGGCAACCAGGCAGCGGTCGAACATTACGACGCGCTCGCCACCATCGTTCAAATGGACGACAACACTCCGGCTGTCCTTGAAACGCGCTTCACCGCGCAGAACGGTGATGGCCGGGTTGCCGTCCAGGATGCCTTCGTACTTGGCGTGACGCAGTTCATCGACACGGGCCTGCTGTTGGACCAGCAGCGCTGTGCGCTGGATGGTCGGCGCGACCGCCTGGATGCCGCCATCGAATGGGCTTTCCCGGCGCAGGTGGGCGATATGGGCGGCGCGGATAGATCGGAA
>JAJZRT010000343.1 GCA_021802595.1 Pseudomonadota bacterium | reverse complement strand
TTTGCCGATCATCACGACGTTGCCGGCGCGGAGTTCCATTGCGGTTTTCATGAGCGTAGTCCTGTGCTGCGAGAGCGTATAAGGGATTGAGTAAACTCGTTATTTTAACTTATTTTCCGCAAATTCCACCAGCTTGCCGACCAGCCGGCCGGCAAGCTCCAGACGCCGGCACCAGTCCGCCGCATGCCGTTCGATCGCCGCCTGATGCCCACGCCATGCGGCCCAGCAGGCCGCCAGGCCGCCCGGGGCCGGCATGCCATTCCAGTTCCGCCACATCCCGCTCACCGCGTCGGCCGCCGCGCTGTCCAGCCCAGCCGTGTATTGCACCCGCAGCGCATCCAGTTTGTCCCAGTGCGCGGCCTCGGCCTGCGGATAGGCCTGCCACACCAGCGGGCGCGCCGCCCACTGCGCCCGCACGCAGGAATCCTCGCCGCGCACGAAATTGAGGTCGCACGCCCACAACAGCTGGTCGTAGCGATCCTGATCCAGGAACGGCATGATGTGCACCTGCAGGGTGCCACGCCGATGGGCATCGCCGGCCTGCAGGCGGGGGACCGCCAACCACGTGGCCAATTGCGGGAGTATCCGGCCTTCAGGGACGAGACAGGTGATCGGGTTCGGGTCCGCCGCCCAGGCATCGAGCAGGTCGGGAAGCGCCGGATTCTCGTAAGCGAACAGCGACACCCGCAGTTCGTCCGGACGGGGCGCCGCCAACCCGAGCTGGCGCCAGAAATCCGGGATCGACGCGCCCAGAAAGGCCGAACGCCGTTCGGACAGATCCGTCTCGGCGAGCAAACCGCCGGTGTCCGGCGTGTAGCCGGGGAAGAAAAAATGCTTGGTCAGCGGCAAACGCGGGTGGGGCGAAGGCAGGCCGTGGTGGGCCACCACCCAGGACTCGGCGCTGAGGTATTCGAGATTGATCCAGACCGGCGGCGGCGACCGCCCGCTCATCGCGGCCAGATAGGATTCCGGCAGGGCACAGCCAAACGCCTCGATCACCACCTGTGCCGGCACGGTCGCCGCAAACGGCTCGCGCCACGCGCAGACCGTCACCCCCTCGCAGGCTTGCCGATCCGCGTCCGCGTCGATGGCCGGCCAGATGCGCTGGAATGCGTACAGGTCATCCACCCACAGGCGCACGTCCAGGCCCTGCTCGCCGGCCAGCCCGCGCGCCAGCCGCCAGGCGACGCCGATGTCGCCGTAGTTGTCGACGACATTGCAGAAGATGTCCCAGGTGGCACGCATGGCGTGCATCCTACCGCATCCCGGAAACGCCGAAGGCGCCTCGCGGCGCCTTCGGCCAACCCTGCATGCCTGGCTTAATTGGCCTTGCCGGAGAGGCAGGACTTCATGAAGGCCTTGCGCGCATCGCCCTTCATCTGCTTGCCCGAAGCCTCGGCGTTGCAGTCCTTCATGCGCTGCTGCTGGCTCATCGCCTTGCCCTCGGGTTTCGTCCCGCCGGACAGGCAGGATTTCATGAAGGCCTTGCGCGCATCCCCGGTCAGCTGTTGCTTGCCCGCATCGGCGTTGCAGGATTTCATACGCGACTGCTGGGCCGTTTCGGCCCAGGCACCCGTGGCCATCAGCGCGCCAGCCACCAGTCCGATCAGCATGATTCTCTTCATTTCGAGCGTCCTCCTTTGGGTTGAATGAAAACCACAGTTTAGCCGAGCGCCTTGTTTTTTCTCGATATCCACTTGTAAAAACGCATGCACGGTAGTAAAAAGCCAGAAGTTTGGTTTCAAGAACCGTGCAGGTTTGGCATTACCACTGGGCATTACCGGGTAGCGCGCTTGAATTCAGACCGACGGCTAAAAAAATCACGCCGTCCTGTCATCCGCCAGCGTTCATGCCCCTTCGGGGTGCAGTCATGCTTACCGCGGTTATGTTTAGTGTCACGCCAAGGAGGGAGTTTCAATGGCAACAGGTACTGTCAAATGGTTCAGCGACGCCAAGGGTTTTGGATTCATCACCCCCGATGATGGCGGCGAGGATGTGTTCGCACATTTTTCCGCCATCCAGACCAGCGGCTTCAAGACCCTGAAGGAAGGCCAGAAAGTCAGCTTCGAAGTCAGCCAGGGCCCCAAGGGCAAGCAGGCTTCCAACATCCAGCCGCAAGGTTGAGTTGTTGCGCTGAAACAAAAAACCCCGCCTAGGCGGGGTTTTTTGTTGGCGGTCGCAACGCTTACATCTTCGCGACCATCGCCTCGGCGAACGCCGAGCACTTCACCTCGGTCGCGCCTTCCATCAGGCGCGCGAAGTCGTAGGTCACCGCCTTCGCAGCAATGGCTTTCTCCATGCTGGAGACGATGAGATCGGCCGCTTCGATCCACCCCAGGTGGCGCAGCATCATCTCGGCCGACAGGATCAGCGAGCCCGGGTTGACGTAGTCCTTGCCGGCGTACTTGGGTGCGGTGCCGTGGGTGGCTTCGAACATCGCCACCGTATCGGACAGGTTCGCCCCCGGCGCGATGCCGATGCCGCCGACTTCCGCCGCCAGCGCGTCGGAGATGTAATCGCCGTTGAGGTTCAGCGTGGCGATCACGTCGTACTCGTCCGGGCGCAGCAGGATCTGCTGCAGGAAGGCGTCGGCGATGACGTCCTTGATGATGATGCCGTTCGGCAGCTCCATCCACGGGCCTTCGCCGATCATCCTGGCGCCGAATTCGCGGGCAGCGAGCTCATAGCCCCACTTCTTGAAGCCGCCTTCGGTGAACTTCATGATGTTGCCCTTGTGCACCAGGGTCACCGACTTGCGGCCGTTGTCGATCGCATACTGGATGGCCTTGCGGATCAGGCGCTCGGAGCCTTCGACCGACACCGGCTTGATGCCGATCGCCGAGGATTCGGGGAAGCGGATCTTCTTCACGCCCATTTCCTGCTGCAGGAATTCGATGACCTTCTTCACCTGGTCCGTGTTGGCCTCCCACTCGATGCCGGCATAGATGTCCTCGGTGTTCTCGCGGAAGATCACCATGTCGACCTTTTCCGGCGCCTTCACCGGGCTGGGCACGCCGGTGAAGTAGCGCACCGGGCGCAGGCACACGTACAGATCCAGCATCTGGCGCAGCGCGACGTTCAGCGAGCGGATGCCGCCCGAGGTCGGCGTGGTGAGCGGGCCCTTGATCGAGATCACGTAGTCCTTCACCGCCTGCACGGTCTCGTCGGGCAGCCACTGGTCGCCGCCGTAGACCTTGACCGCCTTCTCGCCGGCGAACACCTCCATCCAGGCGATCTTCTTCCTGCCGCCGTAGGCCTTGGCGACCGCCGCATCGACGACCTTCTTCATCGCCGGCGTGATGTCGACGCCGGTGCCGTCACCCTCGATGAAAGGGATGATGGGCATGTCGGGCACGTTCAGCGTGTTGTCGACGTTGACGGTGATTTTCTGGCCGTTGGCGGGAATCTGGATATGTGTGCTCATAATGTCTCGAAACGATAAAATGGGACTTTGTCCCCACCCGAAGTGTCGCGTCTTATCTTGTTCAACAAACCCTATGGTGTGCTCTCGCAGTTCACAGCCGAAGGCCGCTGGCAGGGTTTGCGGGATTACCTCGCCTTGCCGGGCGTCCGTGCGGCCGGTCGGCTCGACGCCGACAGCGAAGGCCTGCTGATTTTAACCGATGACGGCGCGCTCCAGAGCCGCATCGCCGATCCCCGGCACAAACTGCCCAAAACCTACTGGGCGCAGGTCGAGGGTACGCCGACCGAATCCGATCTCGAACCCCTGCAGCGCGGCGTCGATCTCGGCGACTTTGTCACCCGTCCCGCGCAGGCGCGCCTGATCGACGAGCCGTCCGGCCTGTGGCCGCGCAATCCGCCGATCCGTTTCCGCGCCCATATCCCCACGGCGTGGATCGAGCTCACGATCCGGGAGGGCAAGAACCGCCAGGTGCGACGGATGACCGCGAAAGCCGGCTTCCCGACGCTGCGCCTGATCCGCGCCGCCGTCGGCGAATGGACCCTGGGCGCGCTGCAGCCCGGAGAATGGAAAGAGATTCATGTCTGAACAATGGATGCCTCACGTGGTGGCCGCTGCCATCGTTGAACGCGACGGCAAGTTCCTGCTGGTCGAGGAACACACCGCCGAAGGCCTGCGCCTCAACCAGCCGGCCGGCCACTGGGAACGCGGCGAGACGCTGATCGAGGCGGTGCAGCGCGAAGCGCTCGAGGAAACGGCGCACCACGTCGAGCCGACCGCCCTGCTCGGCTGCTACACCACGCACTACCCGCGGCGCGACATCACCTACCTGCGCTTCGCCTACGTCTGCGGCGTGACCGGCTTCGATGCGGATCGCACGCTCGACGATGGCATCGTGCGTGCCGTCTGGCTCACGCCCGCCGAACTGGCTGCGCATCCGACCCCGCACCGCAGCCCGCTGGTGATGCGTTGCGTCGAGGACTACCTGGCCGGACGGCGCTTTCCGCTGGACTTCGTGAGGCACGCATGAGCACACGCGTCGTCGTCGGCCTGTCGGGCGGGGTCGATTCGGCCGTCGCCGCGCATCTGCTGAAGCAGCAGGGCTACGACGTGCTCGGCGTCTTCATGAAGAACTGGGACGACGACGACAACACCGAGCACTGCACCGCGCGGCAGGATTTTCTCGACGTGCTGGCCGTCGCCGACGTGCTCGGCATCGAAGTCGAGGCGGTCAACTTCGCCGCCGAGTACAAGGAACGCGTGTTCAGTTACTTCCTCGCCGAGTACCAGGCCGGCCGCACGCCCAACCCCGACGTGCTGTGCAACGCCGAGATCAAGTTCAAGGCCTTCCTCGACGACGCCATCGCACGCGGCGCCGACTACATCGCCACCGGCCACTACGTCGGCAAGGGCCACGACCCCTTCGGCCGCGCCACGCTGCTGCGCGCGCACGACGCCAACAAGGACCAGAGCTATTTCCTCTACCGGCTCAACCAGGCGCAGCTCACCCCTGCCCTGTTCCCGCTCGCGCACCTGCCCAAGCCCGAGGTGCGCCGGATCGCCGCCGAAATCGGCCTGCCCAACGCCGCCAAGAAGGACTCGACCGGGATCTGCTTCATCGGCGAGCGCAACTTCCGCGAATTCCTCGAGCGCTACCTGCCGCGCGATCCCGGCGACATGAAGACCCCCGAGGGCCGCGTCGTCGG
>JAJZRT010000342.1 GCA_021802595.1 Pseudomonadota bacterium | reverse complement strand
AGACCGAAGCGGCGACCATGACGGCCGAGATGATCTGGGTGACGATGGAGCCGCCGACCTTGTCGGACACCCAGCCGCCAACTGGGCGGATCAGCGCGCCGACGAAGGGGCCGATCCATGCATACTGCAGGGCGGAGGGGGCATGCGGATTTTTCACGTGCGTCCAGACGCCGGTCGCGGCATCAAGGACATGGCTGTTGCCGAAGATGACCGTGATCGACAGCGGCAGCGCCATCGAGAAGCCGATGAACGAGCCGAAGGTGACCAGGTAGAGCGCCGTCATCGACCAGGTGTGCTTGTTCTTGAAGATGGCGAACTGCTTGGCGATGTTCTCCTTCATCGGTCCGAAGGCAGCCAGCTTCAGGATCACCAGCGTGACGACGATGATGAGCGGCATGGCCAGCCACATGTTGAGGACCCCCAGCCCGGTCGGCGCCGGCAGATAGAGGTAGAGGCCGCCGATGGCGGGGATGAAGATCAGGGTATAGAGCCAGGTGACCTTGAGGAAGGATGTCACGGCATTGCCGGCATCCGGCGAGACCGGCAGCAGGTTATTCATGCCGAACCAGGCAATGATGCCGAGCGGCACCAGCGACAGCACCCAGGTGAGGCCGGCGTTCTGGATGTAGGTCGGCGTGCCGGCGAGGATCTTGCCGAAGATCCAGCCGCTGTCCTTCACCAGCGTCATCGGTTCGCCGCCCAGGGCGCCGAACACGCTGACCGTCATCACCAGCGGGATGAGGATCTGCATGGTGGTGACGCCGAAGTTGCCCAGCCCGGCGTTGATGCCCAGCGCGGTGCCCTGCAGGCGCTTGGGAAAGAAGGTGCTGATGTTGGACATCGAGCTGGCGAAGTTGCCGCCGCCGACGCCCGACCACAGCGCCATCAGCTGGAATGCCCACAACGGCCAGTCGGGATGCTGCAGCACGATGCCCGTGCCGATGGCGGGTGCCAGCAGCATGGAGGTGGTGAGGAAGATGACGTTGCGTCCGCCCGCCAGCCGGATGAAGAAGGAAGAGGGGATGCGCATGGTCGCCCCGGCGAGCCCCGATATCGCGGTCAGCGTGAACAGCTCATCCTGGCTGAAGGGAAAGCCCAGGTTGGACATCTGCACCGTGATGATCCCCCACATCAGCCACACGGCGAAGCCGCACAGCAGGGCCGGGACCGAGATCCACAGGTTGCGGTAGGCGACCTTCTTGCCCGTCGTTTCCCAGAAGGTCGGGTCTTCCGGGTTCCATTCCTTGATGTTGGTTGGCATAGCGATTTCCTTTTATGCGTTGACCAATGAGCCGTGCGTTACCGGGCCCATGCCTTGCTACTCCATGCGGTCTGCAAGCCGCGCCCGCTCCAGCTCCCGGGCTGCATCCATCGGGCGCACTTCCGTCCAGTACATCCACATCAGCGACACCCACACCACGCCGAACATCAACATGAAGGCGGAGGAACGGACGCCGGTCAGGTCGACCAGGGCGCCGAACAGGATCGGCATCAGGAAGCCGCCGAGGCCGCCGGCCAGGCCGACCACACCGGAAATCACGCCGATGTTGTGCGGGTAGTCGTCGGAGATGTACTTGAAGACTGAGGCCTTGCCGAGCGCGAAGACCACACCCAGGGTGAACAGGATGACGGTGAACAGAGTCGCGTTGAGGCCGAAATGGAAGGTGAGCGGGCCCTTGACGGTCTGGATGGTGATGTCGCTTTGCGGGTAGGACAGGAAGAACAGGCAGACCAGCGAGATCCACAACACCCACCAGGTCATGGTGTGGGCGCCGAACCTGTCGGAGAAATAGCCCCCGACCGCCCGCAACACCCCGCCCGGAATGCTGAAGGCGGCTGCCAGCAGGGCGGCGGTCTTGAGGTCGAAACCGTATTCACTGACGTAGTATTTGGTCATCCACAGGGCCAGCGCCACATAGCCGCCGAACACGATGGAGTAGTACTGGCTGTAACGCCACACCTTCGGGTCCTTGAAAGCGGCAAGCTGCTCGCGGATGGTGACGTGCTTGCCGACCTTGTGCGCGGGGTCGCTGTAGGTGAAGAACCAGAACACGATGGCGGTCACCGCCATCAGCACTGCATACACCTTGGGCACCATGGTCCAGCCATAGCCGATCACGATGATGGGGGCGAGCAGCTTGGTCAGCGCCGCTCCGGTGTTGCCGGCCCCGAAGATGCCCATAGCCAGGCCCTGGCGTTCGCGGGGAAACCAGCGGGCGCAATAGGCGATGCCGACGGTGAAGGCACCGCCCGCCATGCCGACGAACAGCCCGGTCAGCAGGAAATGCCAGAATTCAGTGGCCCACGAGATCATCCAGATCGGGAGGACCGTCGAGAGCATCAGGATGAACATCACGACCCGCCCGCCGAACTTGTCCGTCCACATCCCCAGCGGGACGCGGATCAGGGAACCGGTCAGCACCGGCGTGGCGATCAGGATGCCGAACTCGGTCTCGTTCAGGCCCAGCTGCTGCTTGATGGGAACGCCGATGACGGCGAACATCATCCAGATCATGAAGCACACCGTGAACGCCAGCGTGCTCATGATGACGACCGACCATGCCTTGTATTGTTGCGTTGCCATAACCCACCTCGCAGTCCGGGCTGGTGCGATAAAAAGACCTTGGTGTGTTTTTTACGCCATGAAGCACGCAGTTACCAGTGGCGTCCGGGCATGAAAAACCGGCCGGCTACCCCTTAAGAGGTATGGGAGGTATTTTGTAATTCGTTGTTTCTTGTGGTTTATTTCTTCGCTGTCGGGCCGGAGGGCAGACCTTGGCTAAGAAGAGGTATACCCTTTTATCCGCCATGCCTGCCCCGGGGTGGTTTACGCTTGGAACGGGGCAATGACTGCTTCGCATGGAGAGGACACGTGGGCCGATTGATGTCGAATAAGCTGCAGAACTACCAGCTGTTGCGGCTGGGCGGCATGTTTGCGGCCATCACCGTCCTGGCGGTGGCCAGCATGTCCACCTCGTGGATGGTCGCGGAAACGACCCAGGGCAGCGGCCAGGCGATCAACCTCGCCGGCAGCCTGCGCATGCAGAGCTGGCGCATGGCGTCGATTTACCAGCGCCTGCAACAGGACGGAAACCCCGAATACCGGCAGGACCTGGACCAGGCCATCCGCCATTTCGAAAGCGACCTCCGGGCGGGTCCTATTCTGGCGGCCCTGCCGGCCGATGAAACCGCCCCGCTCAAGCAGGTTTACCGGCAGGTTGAAGCCCGCTGGCGCACGCAGATCAGGCCGGGGCTGCTCGGCCGGCCGGCCGCGGGAGCAGATGCGGCCGTCCTGGACAACATCCCCGAATTCGTCGCCCGCATCAATGATCTGGTCAAGCAGATCGAAGAGGCCGCCGAAGCGAAAATCCTGGTCATGCGCGTCATTCTCGGCGTGGCGGTCATTGCCACCCTGCTCGTGGTGATCCTGTCCATCTACCTGGTCAACAACATCCTGGTCCACCCCCTGCGCGGCCTGCTGGGAATGGCCGACCAGATCGGCCGCGGCAATCTTGCCGTGCGCAACGACCTCACTGGCGAAGACGAACTCGGAAGGCTGGGGCAGGCCTTCAACCGCATGGCGGAAGACCTGGCGAGGCTGTACCAGAACCTGGAAGCGCGAGTGGAGGAAAAGACCGCGGAGCTCACCATCGCCAACCGCTCGCTGGAACTGCTCTATCACTCCATCGCCCGGCTCTACAACGGGCCGGTGGCGCCCGACACCTATGCCATCCTGCTGCACGATCTGGAAAACGTGCTGGGGGCAGGGCATGGACTGGCCTGCCTGGTGGAAGCCGGCGAGACGCGCGCGCGGGTGATCGCCAGCACGCTGCGCCCCGAGAGCGGCGATCCCGACCTGTGCGGCCTGATGAGTTGCGCCGAATGCCTCGCCCACCCGGCGCTCGCCGTCCATGCGCTGCGAGGTGGACGGCGCGTGCTGTCGCTGCCGCTCAAGGACACCGAGCAGCACTACGGCGTGCTGCAGCTGGAAATGCCGCCGGGCAGGGAACTGGCGCCCTGGCAGACCCAGTTGCTGGATGCGCTGTCGCGCCACATCGGCATCGCCATCGGCACGGCCCGGCGCACCGAACAGAGCCGGCGGCTGTCGTTGCTGGAAGAACGCGCGGCGCTGGCGCGCGAGTTGCACGACTCGCTGGCGCAATCGCTCGCCTACATGAAGATCCAGGTCAGCCGGCTGAAGCCCCTGGTGGAAAAGTCGGGCGCCGGCGGCGAGGCCGGCGAGGTGCTGGCCGAGCTGCGCGAGGGCCTCAACAGCGCCTACCGGCAGCTGCGCGAACTGCTCACCACCTTCCGCCTGCGCATCGAGGGCGAAGGACTGGCTGCCGCGCTGCAATCGACGGTGACCGAATTCACCAGCCGCGGCGATATTCCGATCACCCTGGAGGTGCACCTGGCAGGCTGCACGCTCACCCCCAACGAGGAAATCCACGCCCTGCAGATCGTGCGCGAGGCGCTCTCCAACGTTCTTCACCACGCCCAGGCGCGGCAGGCGGACATCCGCGTGCTGTGCAACAGCGACGGCTCGGTGTCGGCCACCGTGACCGACGACGGCATCGGCGTCCGTCAGCCGGCCGGCGCGCACCATTACGGCATGACGATCATGGAGGAGCGGGCACGCAATCTGGGCGGCACGCTGAGCGTCGAGAGCCTGCCCGCCTTCGGCACCCGCGTCACCCTGCATTTCATGCCGAGCGCCCGGCGCGGCCCCATCCCCATTCAGCCCGTACAATTGCCCACGCATCCATGAGCCAGCCCGAGCCCCAGACCATCCTGGTCGTCGACGACCATCCCCTGTTCCGCAAGGGCGTGATCCAGCTGATCCAGGCCGCGCCGGAATTCCGCTTCGTCGGCGAGGCGCCCAGCGGCAGGGAAGGCATCCAGCTGGCGCATGCGCTGCACCCCGACATGATCCTGCTCGACCTGAACATGAAGGACATGAACGGCGTCGAGGTGCTGAAGGCGATCAAGGACGAGGGGCTCGATGCCCGTGTCATCATGCTGACCGTCTCCGACCAGGCGGAAGACCTGATGGCCGCGCTGCAGGCCGGCGCCGACGGCTACCTGCTGAAGGACATGGAGCCGGAAGACCTGATGCAGCAGCTGGGCGAAGCCGCG
>JAJZRT010000341.1 GCA_021802595.1 Pseudomonadota bacterium | reverse complement strand
CCGCACCAGGACGATGTCGCGAAAGCCGAGGACGGGAAGCATGTATCTTCCGTATTCGGAAAGCAGGGACGCGTTATTGTCTGGCAGGCTCATGGCGGATGACCGGTTGGAATCAGGGCGTGGGCGGCTGGCGCAGCTTCTCTTCGATCAGCGCAAGCAGCCCGCCGACGGTTTTGATCCGGTCGCCGAGCATGTCCGCTTCCGAGAACCGGATACCGAAGCGCTCCTCGATGCGAAAGATGAACTTGATGAAGGCGAGCGAATCGATATGTCCGACGTCGAGATATCGGTAGGCAGGGAGCGCCGCGGGGTCCGGAACCGCGCCTTTTTCTTCGAGCAGCTGCACGATGAAGTCGTGAACGGGGTGGCTGCCGGGGTTGCCGGATGGATTCATACGGTTTCCCACTTTCCCGTTTGTGCCGAACGGGAAATGGCCTCCAGGAAACGCAGGCCCTCCTCCGATTCCCGTGCGCCGTAGACGAACGCGTTGTGTCCCACGATGCCGGCCTGATGCTGGCGCAGCTGATCGGCAATGTCGGCATAGAGGTTGGCGAAGGCCTCGATGAACCCGGAGGGATGGCCCGACTTGAACCGGTTGTAGCGCAACTGCCGGGCCAGGTCGGCATCGCCGGATCCGCGGTCGATCAGCAGCCGGCGTCCGTCGGCCTGGCTGAACAGCAGGTCCTCGGGCTGCATCTGGAACCACTCGGCGCTGGCCAGGCTGCCGTAGACCCGTATGCGCAGCCCATTGCGGTTGCCGAGCGCCGTTTTTCCGAACCAGGACTGTACCCGCAGGTCGTCCTCGTAGTGTGCGAGGCAATAGACGTTGTCGACGATGTCGCCGAACTGGCCATAGGTGGCCTGGTCGCCGATGACCTCGAGCGGCGCCTTGCCGCCCGTGAGGAAATGGACCAGATGGTGGGCGTGCACGCCGAGATCGAGCGACACCGTGGGAACGGCATGATCCCTGAGCCGCCAGGCCTGGGGGGCTGCCGCCTGCCGCAGGAAGCCTTCCTGGGGGATTTCGATGTGGATCTGGTGGAGACGCCCCAATTGGCCCTCGGCAATCATGCGGCGCAATTCACGCACCATCGGATAGCCGGAATAGTTGTAGGTGACCGCCAGAAAGCCCTTGTTGCCGGCCACAGCCGCCTCGATGCTGCGGCATTCGGCGCTGGACACGGCCAGGGCCTTCTCGCATATGACCGGATACCCGGCATCGAGCGCCGCGATCACGACCTCCCCGTGGTCCGGCGTCGGCGTCAGGACCAGGATGGCATCGAGAGCCTGCTTCTCGTGTTCCAGCAGCGTGCGCCAGGTGTCGTGCGTACGTTCCGGGGGAATGCCGTAGGTGCGCGCCGTTTCCTCGTTGATCCCGGCATGGCGGCTGAAACAGCCGCACTCCACGCGGAAATGGCCGTCCAGACGGCTGGAATTGTAGTGCGTATAGCCCACGGCCGAATTCAGGGCACCACCGATGAAACCCAGTCGCAGCGGGGGCAGTTGCGTATGCGCCATCCTCATCCTTTATGCGGGCCGCCCGAATAGGCCCGTCGCAGTGCAGGTTTGTCGAGTTTACCCATTGCATTCCGCGGAAGCTCGGACACGAAGAAGAAACGGCGCGGCTGCTGGAAATCCCCCAGGCGCTGCATGCAGAGCCGTTGCAGGTCACGCGCTTCCGGCGGCGCATCCGGCGCATGGCAGGCGACGACCACGCCGACCACTTCCCCCAGTTGTTCGTCCTGCAAGGGAATGGCGGCGCATTCCCGGACGGCGGGATGGCTGGAAATCACGTCCTCGATGTCCTTCGGATAGATGTTGATCCCGCCGCTGATGATGATGTCCTTGATCCGGCCGAGGAAGAACAGGAAACCTTCGCCGTCCATCATGCCGAGATCGCCGGTGCGGAAATACGGGCCCTGCATGGCGGCCTGCGTGGCAGCCGGCTGCGCGTAGTAGCCGCTGAACAGCATGGGCGTTCGGCAAACGATCTCGCCTGGCGTGCCGGGCGGGACCGCCTGCCCGTTCCCGTCATGGATCCGGACATCCGTTCCGGGGATGGGCGTGCCGACCGACCCCAGCTTGCGGGAGGCTGCGGCAGGCGCCAGGTTGGTGGCAATGGCGATCTCCGACGCGCCGTAGCACTCGTGAAACGCGCAGGACAGGTGGGCCAGCAGCCTGGATTTCGTTTCATCGTCCAGCAGGGCGGAAGAAGATACCAGGCAGCGCAGCGAGGGCAGTGTTTCCCGGCTGGCGATCAATGCGTCCAGTATCTGCCTGAGCTGGGACGACACCGCAATGGAGAAGGTCACGCCGTGCTGGCGGACCGCAGCGATCCAGGTGGCCGGGGTGAAATGCGCCATGACGATGCTCGTCCCGCCGGAAATCAGCGGCATCAGCACCAGCCGTTGCGCCAGCGAATGATAGAGCGGGGTGGCAGCGAGCGTCACGTCGGCGGCGGTGACGCCATACAGGTCGGCCGCCGCAGCGGCACGCAATCGCTTGGTGTGCTGGCTGAGCAGAATGGGCTTGGGCTGGCCGGTCGAGCCGGACGTGAGCACCATGAGGTAAGGCAGGTCATCCTGCAGCAGGGGCGTTGCCCCGGGCTCGGCCCGGCCGGCCTCGATCAGCGTCTGCAGCGGCAGCCAGCCTTCCCTGTCACCGCCGGCCACGACGCGAATGCCGCCAGGCGGAAGCGGCAGATCGGCCAGTTGGGCCGCAGCGCCGGACCAGGCCAGCAGATGCCGGACATCGGCCGCCCTGAAGGTGGCGGCCAGCGCTTCCGCGCCCAGCCCCATGCTCTGCGGCACGATGACCACGCCGAGGCGCGCCCCGGCCAGCAGCGTCAGGACAAACTCGGCGCAGTTGGGCAGCAGCACGCCGAGATGGTCGCCGGCACGCACGCCCGCATGCGACAGCCCGTCCGCCAGCGCATCCACGGCCTGCAGGAGATCGCGATAGGCATAGCTGACGCCGCCCACGACGAGCGCGAGTTTGTCGGGCGCACGTTCGGCGGCAAGCCGGAAGTGCCCGTAGAGGGGGGCGGGTTGCAGCGAAGCCAGCATGCGTATGCTAACGGGTGGAGCGGGCAATAAATTGAAGAAAAGCCTGGCTCGACAGCGGAAAACGCTCGCCGCTCGCCGAGACGTAGACCTCGCCGTCCAGGGTATCCCGGGTCACCAGCGTATTGGCGCCCACGAAACACTGCCTTCCGATCCGGATGTTGTCTCCTAGGGTGGCGTTGATCCCCAGGAACGAAGCGTCGCCAATCACGGTCTCGCCCCCGACGGCAACGCCCGAATTGATCCAGCAGGTGTCGCCGATGCGGCAGCCATGCCCGATCGACGCGTTGCTGGCAATGAAGACGCTGTGGCCGATCTGCGCATAGGGGTGAATGGCGACGTGGTCGAGGATGATGCTGTTCTCGCCGACGGAAACGTTGGCGTGGCGCACGACCGAGGAGTGGACATAGCGGGCGAAGGCATAACCCTTGGCCCGCCCTTCCTGGTACTTGCGGGCCCTCAGGTCATTCATTTCCAGATAGCCGACCGCGGTGATCAGGCAATGATCGGCCGGCGGGCAGCGGGCCTCGATTTCCTCGAACGGAATGACGGGGAGACCTTCGATGAAGGCGTCGGTCAGGACGGCGCGATCGACGGTAAACGCGGCGACCTCGTGCTCCAGCCGGGCAAAATGCAGGAACATGCGCGCCATCTGGCCATTGCCGTAGATGATCAGCTTCTTGCGTGTCATCGAATCGGGCCTGCGTGCAGGCAGGTTGCCCGCCCCTGCTTTTGCAGGGTGAAAACGTATCGCGCCGGACGCATCATGGCTCCGCAATCAACCGGGTGATGGCATCGACTTCCGCCATCTCCAGGGCCGGATAAATCGGCAGGCACAGGATTCTGCGCGCCGCCGAAACGGCGACGGGCAGGTTGTCCTGCCGCGCCGACGGCAGGCCCCGATACATCGAGAAGTCCGTGATCAGCGGATAGAAATAACGCCGCGGGTGGATGCCGTTGTCCTTGAGCTTCTGGTGAAGGTCGTCGCGGCTGATCGGGTACTCGTCTCCGACCAGGATCGGGAAATAGGCAAAATTGTATGTGCTTGCCTCCACTGCCTGCATGCAGTGGATGCCGGGCACCCCCGCCAGGCGTTCGCGATAGGCGGCGTCGAGCGCCTGGCGGCGTGCGAGCGCCTCGTCGATATGCTTCAGCTGGAGCAAGCCGAATGCGGCATTGATCTCGCTCATCTTGCCGTTGATGCCGGGCGCGACCACCGCGACTTCACTCACATGGCCGAAGTTCTTCAGGTGGTCGATGCAGGCCTTTGTTTTGGCATCCGGGCAGACGATCGCGCCACCTTCAAACGTGTTGAACACCTTGGTGGCATGAAAGCTCAGCACCGACAGGTCGCCATGCCGCAGGATGCTGCCGCCCGCATCGCGCACGCCGAACGCATGCGCCGCATCGTAGATCACCTTGAGGTTGTAGTTGTCGGCGATGGTCCGGATGGCCTCGACATCGCAGGGGCGGCCATAGCAATGCACGGGCATGATGGCGGTGGTGTGCGGCGTGATGGCCGCCTCGATCTTCGCCGGGTCGAGATTGAGCGTCTCGGCATCGATGTCCACGAACACGGGCTTGATGCCGTTCCACAGCAGGGCATGCGAGGTCGCCACGAAGGAATACGGTGTGGTGATGACTTCGCCCGTGATGCGCAACGACTGCAATGCCGTGATCAGGGCGATCGTGCCATTGGTGAACAGGGCAATGTGCTCGACGCCCAGGTATTCGCCCAGCGCCTGCTCCAGTTGTTCATGGAACGGCCCGTTGTTGGTGAGTTGCTTGCTTTCCCAGATCTTTTCCAGATAGGGAATGAACTCCGCCAGCGGGGGCAGATAGGGTTGCGTGACGTAAATCTGTTTGGGATCAGGGCTCATCGATCAACCTTGGAGTATCAATCGTTCGCTGCCGGGAAACAGGGTTCTCATGGATTGCGCGGCGCCACAGGCGGTCGTGATTCCATGAACGGTACGGATGCGGCAATCTGAAGCCCCGAACGATCCGGGGAGCCTGGCCCGATGCGCAAAGGCCCGCATCGTGCGGGCCTTTGCATTATCGCCGGCTGCAGGCAC
>JAJZRT010000340.1 GCA_021802595.1 Pseudomonadota bacterium | reverse complement strand
GGTGCCCATCTGATCGCCGCGCGCCAGCAGCGCCTGGAAGTTGCCCCAGCCGATCTGCAGCGCGATCGACAGGCCGATCGCCGACCATAGCGAATAACGGCCGCCGACCCAGTCCCAGAAGATGAACATGTTGTCGGGGTCGATGCCGAAGGCTTCGACCGCTGGCGCATTGGTCGACAGCGCCACGAAGTGCCGCGCCACCGCGGCCGGTGCCCGCAGCGCAGCCAGCAGCCAGGCCTTGGCCGAATTGGCGTTGGCCAGGGTTTCCAGGGTGGTGAAGGTTTTCGAGGCGACGATGAACAGTGTGGTCTCGGGGTCGAGCTGCTTCAGCGTGCCGGCCAGATGCGCGGGATCGAGGTTGGAGACGAAATGCACCCGCACGTTTTCCACCGCATAGTGGTCGAGCGCGGCGCACACCATCGCCGGCCCCAGGTCGGAGCCGCCGATGCCGATGTTCACCACGTCGCGGATCGGCTTGCCGGTGTGGCCCAGCCAGCTTCCGTTGTGGATGGCCTCGACGAAGCGTTGCATGCGCTGGAGCACTTTGGCGACTTCGCGTTCGACATCCACGCCTTCCACCAGCAGCGGGGGGCGCACCGGCGCACGCAACGCGACGTGCAGCACGGCGCGCTTTTCCGTGAAATTGATGCGCTCGCCCCTGCACATGGCATTGCGCATCGTCTCCAGCTCGGATTCGCGCGCCAGCTGTATCAGGTACTGCATGGTTTCGGTGGTGACGCGATTCTTCGAGTAGTCGAGCAGCAGGTTGCCGCAACGCAGCGACAGCTTCTCGAAGCGCTGCGCATCCTCGCGGAAGGCAGCGCGCATGTCGAAGTCGCGCATGGACTTGTGGTGCTGTTCCAGCATTTTCCAGGCGGGCAGGTGTTTGAGCGGTTTCATGGATGGGTGAGGTGTGGATCAGGCTTCGAAGGTATCATAAGCAGGCGGCGTGGCTGCCAGTCGGGCAGAGTGCGGCGCCTTATTGACGGAGATGGATGAGACAGCATGGCCACCGTGACACAAAACAAACTCGTATACATTACCTATTCCATCCTGGATTCGCGCGGCATGGTCGTCGAGCAGCATGACATCCCGGTGGGCTATGTGCAGGGCGCCAACAGCGGCATCCTGCCTGCGATCGAATCGGCGGTGGCGGGCCGTACGATCGGCGACCGCGTCGAGATCGCCCTGTCACCGGAAGAGGGATACGGACTGCGCGACGAGAGCCTGGTCTTCGTGGACGACATCGACAACGTGCCGCCGGAATTCCGGCGCGTCGGGGCCGAAGTCATGTTCGAGAACGAGTCGGGCGAGACCAAGGTCTTCTATGTCACCTCGATCGAGGACGGCAAGCTCACCCTGGACGGCAATCCGTCGCTGGCCGGTCAGAGCGTGACCTGCCTGGTGAACGTGATGGACATCCGCGAGGCCACGCCAGAGGAAATCCGCAACGGGCGGCCGCTCGACGTGCAAACCGGAACGGTCCATTAAACCGGGCACGATGGGCTGACGTAAAAAAGCCGGGGGTTTCCCCGGCTTTTTTGTGGTGCCTCCCGTTTACTTGGCGGGGCAGGCCTTGTCGCCGGGGATCTTCCCCGGCAGGAGCAGGAAGTGCTCGAACGGCCCCATCACGCTCATGGCTTCTATCTTCGGGCCGGCGAACTTGAGGCGGCCGAACATCATGGCCTTCATCGGGCCGTATTCACCCGCACCCATTTCATTCCAGCGATCGGAGGTGGCATGCATCGTGTAGTCGACCGCATAGTCCATCTTGGGGTTCTGCACTGCGCCGCCATAGACGCACATGGCCTTGCCGTCCTTGGCAACAATCTTCATCTCGGTCTGCGTCGCTTCGCCGCAGTCGGTGCGATAGAGATGAATGATCTTGTAGCCGCGGCCGGCGTCGTTCTTGATCCATTTCTCAGCCAGTCCGTTGGTCAGGGTAGCGTCCTTGTTCCAGGCGTCGCACGCCTGTGCGGTCCACTCGGCGGACATCATGGGCGTTGCGGCGTGAGCGGCAGTGGCAAATACGGCCAGGGCGGCCAGCGCGATCGACGTAGTTTTCATGGGTACCTCCTCCTTATTGAAAATATTGGGGTTACAGCCTGATTCGGGTTGCAGCTTGTCTTTCACGAAGAAGCACTTTCTCCGAGTGCTGCACGGTAAACATCGTGTGCAGGCTTGTCAATGAGGACGCACCATTTTATGCGGCCGCGGCGTGCGGCCGTGAGGGGCAATGGGCAGGCGGCCGGAATTTCCGCTGGTCGGCGCACCGGGCCAGGACGGTCCGGCGGCCTATCGGTGGGCGGGAAAGAGCGCCTTTTCCACCAGGTGGATGCGTCGGTCAAGGCGGGCCTGTTCAGCCGCATTGCCCTGGGCGGCAGCCTGTTTCTGTTGGAGCTTCAGGAAGGTCAGCAGTGGCTGGCGCCAGCCCTGGGACGAGGCGGTTTCGACGGCAAGTGCCAGGGTGGCGGCATCGGCTTCCCGGTGCATGACCAGCAGGCTGGCGTCGAGCAGGCGCGGCAGCGGGTCGTCGATCCTGTCGAGGACTTCCGCGCGCCTGCCGGGGGACGCACGCAGCAGGTCCTGATGCTGGCGGGGCAGCCGGGACACGTCGAGGGCTTCCCACTGCAAGGTCACGAACCGGTAGTAGGCCTGGTCCGACGCGTCGGGCGCGACGCGGGCCAGGTCTGCATACTCCGCGCAGGGATCATCGATCAGCATGGCGCGCCGTGTGGCGCAGCGCACCAGCCACAGGCGGGCCGTCTCGGCGACGCGGCCTGCGCCGCCGGTGGCGGAAACCGCCTGCTGGAAATAACGTTCGGCCAGCGTGTTGTCACCGAGCAGGGCGTACTTCTGGTACCGCACGATGAGATCGGAGGAGTCGGTCTTCCAGTCGGGCGGGGGCGGGCCGCCGCTGCCACAGGCGGCGAGCAGGGCCAGGCAGGCCAGGGCGGGCAGTGCTTTCATGGCAGCTTCACTTCGGGATTGCGGGAAAAAGGCCACTTCTGGTTGATCTGGTTGACCAGGTCGTTGGCCTTGCGCACGGCATCGTCGATCTCGGCGCGCAACTGGGCGAGGTCCTGCGTGCCGTCCTTGACGTTGGCCGAAATCGCCACGGCGTTCGTCATCATGGTATCGGCCTTCTTCAGGCTCGACTGCGCATCGTTCAGCATCAGCCGTATCTGGGCCAGCGATTCGCGCGTCTGCGCGGCCACGCCCTTCTCGTCATACAGCCATTGATCGGTCTTGGCGGCCATGCTGTCGAGCCGGGTCATGAGGGCGCGGGTCCTGTCGAGCGAGTCGGTCACCGCGCGGGCTTTTTCCGGGCTGCCCAGCACGCCTTCGAGCATGCCGTATTTGCCGGTCATGCGTCCGGTCACGGTCTTGGCGTTGGCCAGCGTGGCGTCGAGCTCGCCATCCTTGCGGGTGAGATGTTCGACGTTGGCGAGGATCGCCTTGACCCGCTCGACCAGTGCCGGGATTTCCTTGCTGACATCGGAGGTGAGCAGCAGCATGGTGGCGTTGTCGGGCAGCGCGGGGGCGTTGAGGTCGGAGGAATCGACACGGATCTTGGCGCCGCCGACGATGGGCTTGTCGAGGGTGAAGGTGCTGTTTTCCTTCAGCCATCGGGCATCGCGTCCGAGGAATTCGGTATGGATGATGATGCCGCCGTTTTCGTTCAGGCCCAGCGTGGTGACGCGGCCGATCTCGATGCCGGAAAACACCACCGGAACGCCCGGCGCGACCCCGTCGGCACTGGCGGCGGCCAACTGCAGGTGGAAGGTCTTTTCGAAGAAACCGCGCGCGTGCAGGAGGTAGACGAGGAACGCGCCGGCCAGCAGCAGCGAGGCGGCGGCAAACAACCCGACCTTGAAATGAAGTTTGTTCATTCTGTGTAGAGAGTCTGGTTCCAGCTGAAGTCGAAAATTTCCCAGGTGCCGGCCATCTCTGCCTGCGCTGCAAGTTCCCGGATGAAGGCTGGATAGGGCACATCGTAAAGCATGGCGCAGGGACGGTCGATGACCAGCCGCGGGCGCTTGAGGATGAGCGCGCGGGCCAGCTTGGTGATGAAGCGCTGCGCCGGCGTCATGTCGGGATCGCGCAGCGGGGCGATGTCGGCATGGCCCAGCTGGTCCAGCAGCCGCTGCGCCTGCCGGTTCGATTCGTCCACGCTGAAATGGCCCTGGTAGATCGGGATCAGGGCGATGTTGTCGAGCGCGGACAGGTTGGCGCGCAGCGGCAATTCATGGGAGACGCGGGCTACGTCGCCCGGGAGCGTGGCGACTGCCGCCATCAGGCCGATGCGGTCGTCGAACGGCGTCAGACGTATTTGAGCGCTAATGACACCACCTCGATCGCCACGATGGCGAAGAACACCCGCATCATGCCGCGCAGTACCGAGACCGGCACCATGAATAGTTTCTTCGGCGTCTCCAGCCCGGCGGTGACCGGGATCAGCGTGACCGCCAGCCCGAATAGCGCGCATTTCACGATCAGCCCCGCCATGATCCGGAAATCGAAGATTTTCGCGATGGTGCGGGTATACGGGTCGAGGCCGGCCGCGTTCATGCCGTAGATGGCGAGGTAGCCCAGCAGGAGGGCGAGCAGGCCTGCGAGGCCGGCCAGGGTGACGACCGAAATGACGCCGCCGACCAGTCGTGGCAGGAATTCGAACTGCATCGGCGGAACCTTGCAATGTTCCAGCGCATCCAGTTCGTTGTTGACCTGCATCAGCGCGACTTCGGTGTTGATGGCGCTGCCCGAGCGCAGCGCGACGAACAGCGCCGTCAGGAAGGGCAGCAGTTCCAGTACCAGCACGCGGATGGTCATTTCGCTGGCGAACTCGGTGAGACCGAAGTCGCGTGCGGTGGACAGGATGATGGTGATGATGAGCCACGAAATGACCAGTGCGTAGCCGAGGAAGACATACAGGATCTGCACTGCGGTGAAATACACCTGCTTGATCACGACGTCGAAGGTGGCGCGGTTCCAGGTGGCGGGTTCCAGCAGCAGCAGGCCGGCCCGGGCCAGGAACGCGAACATGCCGTAGCCGACGGTGAACCAGCCGACGACCTTGGCGCCGAGCGATTCGATGGAGGCCGCGAGAAAATTCATCGCGGCATCTTAACGCCATTG
>JAJZRT010000339.1 GCA_021802595.1 Pseudomonadota bacterium | reverse complement strand
CCAAATTTGCCACTTCCGGAAATCACGGCAGACATTGCTCAGTAAAAGAAGTCGTAAGCCAGCGACTTCCTCGGCGTTTCCACACGGCCTCCGGCCTTAGCCGCCATACATCTTGCGACTTCAAGACGTCTGCAATCTGGTGCAGACCGGACGTGGGGTCATATAGCTTCACGCGAACGCCTCCTACAGCCAAACAACTTGTCGCTCCAATACAGGCCGCACCTCCGGGGTGGCTCAGTCGTCTCTATCGACCAGCCCGAGACGCAAGCGGGCGATGAATCCGTGAGACTCGGGATACAAATGTGACGGTTTTCTAAAGTCCCTGGCCGCAAGACCGATTACTACTCCTGTCGTCATGGTTATTATTTAGCCTTGCGTCTGACAGTTATTTAGCATGGGAGCAAGTGACAACAATAAAACGACTCATTATTAATAGGATTAGAACAATGCGAAGCAATCTGCCGGTCACGAACGTCGAGTACATCCTTAGGGACAGCGAAACGATCGTATCCAAGACCGACCTCCACGGCAACATCACCTACGTCAACCAGGACTTCATCAACATCAGCGGCTTCGGCCAAGAAGAGCTGATGGGCGCGCCACAGAACATCGTGCGCCACCCCGACATGCCGGTGGAGGCGTTCGCCGATCTCTGGCATACGCTGAAGAGCGGCAAGGCGTGGACCGGGCTGGTGAAGAACCGCTGCAAGAACGGCGACCACTACTGGGTCGAGGCCAATGCCGCCCCCCTCATCGAGAACGGCCAGGTCGTCGGCTACACCTCGATCCGCACCAAACCCAGCCGCGAGGCTGTGCAGGCGGCCGAGGCCGCCTACCACGCGGTAAAGGACGGAGACAGGTCCCTGAAGATCAAGGAAGGCAACGCCGTCCGCCCGTCCCTCCTCGAACGCTGCTGCCTCGACGCCCTGAGCCGCCTGCCGCTGACATCCATCCTGCTGTTGGCGACCGTGCCGATGGTCGTCCTGTTCGGCATCGTCGGCGTGCTCGGCTGGATGCTTCCGGACCAGGCCAGCCACGGCTTGGCGGGCTGGCTCGAAACCGTCGCCCTCGTCGGCATGCCGCTCGCCGTCCTCTTCGGGGCCGCGTGCCACCGCATGGTCGTGGTGCCGCTGGCGCGCGCCCGCGGCGACATCGACCGCATGAGTTCCGGCGACCTCACCGGCCACATTCATGCCAGCGGCACCGGCGAGGTCCAGCGCCTGATGCAGGCGCTGCGCATCCTGCAGATCAACATCAAGCTGCTGGTCGGGCAGATCAAGCAGGGCAGCGACATCGTCAGCGCCGGCGCCAGCGAGATCGCCTCCGGCAACGCCGACCTCTCGTCGCGCACCGAAGAGCAGGCGTCCAGCCTCGAGGAAACCGCGAGTTCGATGGAGGAACTGACCAGCACCGTCAGGCAGAACGCCGATAACGCGCAGACCGCCAACCAGCTCGTGGTTTCCACGGCCGAGGTCGCGGGCAAGGGCGGCGGCATCGTGCACCAGGTCGTTGACATGATGGCCTCGATCAAGGACAGCTCGAACAAGATTGCCGACATCATCGGCGTCATCGACGGCATCGCCTTCCAGACCAATATCCTGGCGCTCAATGCCGCGGTCGAGGCTGCGCGCGCCGGTGAGCAGGGCCGTGGCTTCGCGGTCGTCGCCAGCGAGGTGCGCAGCCTCGCCCAGCGTTCCGCCAGCGCCGCCAAGGAGATCAAGACGCTGATCGAGGATTCTGTGGGCAAGGTCGACGCCGGCAGCGCGCTGGCCGATGAAGCGGGCGCCGCGATGACCGAGATCGTCACCGCGGTCAAGCGCGTCGCCGCCATCATGGGCGAGATCGCCTCGGCGAGCCACGAGCAGAGCGCCGGCATCGAACAGGTCAATCAGGCCGTCGGGCACATGGACGAAATCACCCAGCAGAATGCCGCGCTGGTGGAGGAAGCCGCCGCCGCATCCGAGACCATGCAAGAGCATGCGCAAAAGCTGTCGGAGTTGGTGGGAAGTTTCAGGCTGGTACAGGGATCTGCTGCCCAGTCCACCCGCCGTGACGGGAAGGTCGACTTCCTGCCTCAACGCAGTCAAGGCCGTGCGAAGCCGACGTCGGCGGCTAGCCAAGGGCGCGTCAGGCCTGCGAGGATGGCGAGTTAAACACGACTGCCGCAGGTTCGAGCGCCGACGGAGAACAAAAGAGAATGCCCACTCGCGAGCCCTTCCTGAGATTCCTCAATCTTCAGACCGAGGATTTTGATTTCCTGGACCGTTATCGGCCGATCCTGCTGCAAGGCGCCGGGAAATTTGCTGAATCGTTCTACGAATACCTCTTCGACAAACCCGAAACCGCGGAGGTATTGCAGAACATCAATGGGAAGAAGCTTGCGGCGTTGCTGGAGAAGCAGGCCACCCACTTCGAGCGGCTGCTGGCGGATCGGTTCTCCGCCCAGTACCGGGAAGACCTGCTGCGCGTCGGCCAGGTCCATCAGCGGCTCGGTATCGCGCCTGCCTGGATCACCGGCGGCTACTCCCTGTACAAGGAGCACCTGAACGCCCTGGCGGACTCCCCAAGCGTCTTGTCCGATGACCGTGCGAGGCTCAAGCGGGTCTTGTCGAAACTCGTCTTTGCCGACCTGGGCCTTCAGTTGCAGGGCTACGCCAGCGCCCAATCCGAGGAAGACCTCACGCGGGCTGCCCTCACACGGGTGCTTGTCGATACCGTCCTGATGGAGCGCTCGAACGGAACCTGGGACAGCCTGATGCGCAGGATGTGCCGCGGGCTGGCCTCGAAGGACACCCATATCCTCGCAGCCTGGGGCGTCATGAGCGAAGCAGGAAGCCGCAGACTGGCCCTGACCTGCGGCGTCCACATCGAAGAACGGGGCACCCTGCCGTTCGTATCCCAGGATCCCGACAATCCCTGCTTGCAGGCGCTCGCCACCGGCGAGCCGGTTGTGATGCGGGTGCCCGAGGGCGGTGGGCTCGAATGGATCGGGGATGCCTTGCCGGCAGGAAGCCAGGAGGTCGCGTTCATCCCGTTCGGCAAGACAGCCACGGGGTACGTCGGCGTCGGCATACTCGTCGCCGATTACGCGAATTATTTCCAGCGCATCGGCCTTGACCACTTCAAGGCATTCTCCCACTTCGGCGACCTTGCCCTGAGCCTGCGCGACCAAAGCCTGCGCGATCCGCTGACGGCGCTGCCGAACCGCACCCTGTTTTATGACCGGATGAATCACGCGCTTTCGAGTGCCAGCCGGCGCGAGCGCTTGCTCGCGATCGGCGTACTGGACCTGGATGGCTTCAAGGCGATCAACGACCAGCAGGGCCATGCGGCAGGAGACTGGGTGCTCCAGCAAGTGGCCGACCGGTTGCGCGGTGTGATGCGGCCAACGGACACGCTTGCGCGGCTGGGCGGCGACGAGTTCGGGCTGCTCCTGGACGACCTTGAAACCATCTCCCAGTTGGAGGCTCTCGGGGCGCGCCTCCTGGATGCCGTCAGGGAGCCCTTTGAGCTGGAAGGGAGGCTGGTCAGCTTGTCGGCCAGCATCGGCTTCACCCTGCATCCGCTGGACGATGGCGACGGGGAGACGATGCTGAGGCACGCGGACATGGCCATGTATTCCGCCAAGAATTCCGGGCGAGACAGGGTGACGGTGTATTCCGCCGCCATGTCCGCGGAGGCGAAGTGGCATGCCCAGCTGAATCGCGAACTGCGCAGCGCGCTTGAGACCGAGGCGCTGCTGCTGCACTACCAGCCTCAGATCGACATGGCCACGGGCGCCGTCCTTGGCGTCGAGGCGCTGCTGCGCTGGCAGCACCCGAGTCGGGGCCTGCTGTTCCCAGGCGACTTCCTGGACGCGCTGGAGAAAGGGCCGATGTCCTGCCGGATGGGCCGCCACGTGCTCGACCGAGCCATGCGGCAAGCGGCCGCTTGGCATGAGAAGGGATTGTCGCTGCGGGTCGCGGTCAACGTTGGCGCCCAGCACCTGCTTTCGCCGGAATTCATCGAGGATCTCCACGATATCCTGTCTCGCTACCGGCTTCCTGCGCGCCTGTTGGAGATCGAAGTCACTGAAACCACTGCCATCGCGGATCTAAGCTCCGCAAGCGAAGCGCTCACCGCGTGTCGTCGCCTGGGGATCTCGGTCGCGTTGGATGACTTTGGAACGGGCAACGCGCCGCTCAGCTACCTGCAGGCCTTGCCGGCCGATTCCCTGAAGATCGACCGGGGTTTCGTGCAGAGCATCCTGGAAAACCGCAAGGACGCAGCCATCGTTGCCGGAGTGATCACCTCGGCGCGGTTGCTGGGGCTTGAAGTCATCGCTGAGGGCGTCGAAACCGAAGAGCATGGCTGCCTACTCCTGAAACTCGGCTGCAGACGGGCCCAGGGCTACGCCATCGCGAAAGCCATGCCGGGGGATGCCATCCCGGCCTGGATTGATTCCTTCGGCGTGAACACGTGCTGGGCCGAATGGGTTGACCGCCCCTGGAGACCAGAGGATTACGGCGTGCTGATGATCGCGCTCTCGCACGCGGAGCGGGCCCGGGAACTCCAGGCGCGTCTTGCGAATCCGGACGCTTCGTTTCCGGAACACCTGCTGGAGCCGGATTCGGAACGTCATTGCGTCCTGGGCCGATGGCTGGAAGGCGAGCGCAGCCGCTTCGGGGACAATCCGCATTTCCAGGCTATCAAGGCCCTGCACGACCGGCTTCACGAAACGGCAAGGTTTGCGGGGGGGCTCAAGGCTGAACAGGAGCCAGCGAACACGGGTGTCATAGAAGAAAAAGTTCGCGAAATCCACTCCCTGTCCAATGCGGTGCAGGAGCAGTTCAGGGAATGGCTTGGATAGGAACCAAGCAGTAGAGGCGAGTATTTCCTTAACAGGTCCGCCCAGAGCGATGCCAGGAAGGGCGGCGACTTCTTCGATCTGGCCTCGCTTGTGCGGATGATCGTCAACGTGATCGAACCAATCATTGAGCCTGATGCTCGACCTTGCCTGCGGTTCTAGGTATCCGCTTCTGGCCCGGCAGCGGACGTTAACGCGCGACTCGCCTATTTTCCGCTTCGGCCGAGGACACGACGGTCGACAACTCAGCCATGGCAGGCAGGTCATCGGCGGCCAACGCGGACGCTACAGAGTGTCAA
>JAJZRT010000338.1 GCA_021802595.1 Pseudomonadota bacterium | reverse complement strand
ATAGTAGGCACCTCGCCTGTGAAAGTAGGTCATCGTCAGACTCCTTATCCGTACCCCACCAGGTACATCCAAACCCCCTCACTCAATGAGGGGGTTTTTTATTTCCACGGACGAGCAAGGACGGAGCATGGCCTGTGCAGCCCAATATTGATCCCGGTCTCCGTATTTATTTGTTCATGAAAATCAATTGCATGTAGTGGATCTACAACTTTAGTTGTATGGCCCGATCTTCTCGTTGAAGGTAAGTTCGTGAGGTGGGCATGGTGCCCACGATCAATAATCTTCACAAGGAGGGAGTCATGAACAAGCTGTTCAAGGTTGTGCTGGTCGTCGCTGGACTGGGGGTGGTTCAGGCCTTTGCTGCGGTGAATATCAATACAGCGAGCCAGTCGGAGCTTGAAGCGGTCAAGGGACTGGGGCCGGCCAAAGCCAAGGCGATCATCACTTACCGGGAGGCGCACGGGAATTTCAAGAGCCTGGATGAACTGGATAACGTAAAAGGCTTTGGCAGCGCCAGTGTCGAGAAGCTGAAGGGTGAACTGTCGGTGGGCTCTGAAAAGGCCAAGAAATAGCAGTCGGGGGGGCCGGGGTCTTGATTGGCCTCGGCCTGCTTCCGCGTATTCCGCCGTTCCCCGTGGCTGCGGAATACGCGAAGGTGTATGTTTTACGGATATGAATGAATTGGTGAGGGGGCTGCGGCATCCGGACCGACACGCGGGTTGCTCCGACGGTATAATCCACGACTTTCTTGGTGTTTCCGTCATTTCATGTCTACCCTTGCAGCCATTCTGATCGCAACTGCCGCGGGCAGCGTGCTGAGCCTACTGCTGGCTGCAGCCCTGGCTTTTTCTGCGCGTCCCAGCTGGGTGCCCGTGTTGGTCAGTTATGCCATCGGGGCTCTGCTCGGGGCTTCCTTGCTGGAAGTGTTGCCGGAAGCGGTCGAAATGGGCGGGGATATCAAGACGGTCGCCAAGGCGCTACTGGGCGGTATCCTGCTGTTCTTCCTGCTGGAAAAGCTGGTGTTGTGGCGTCACTGCCACGACGAGGTCTGCGAAGCCCATAGCAGCCATGACCATGACCATGGCCACGATCATGGGCGGTCGGGCATGATGATCACGGTCGGCGACACGTTCCATAACTTTGTCGACGGTATCATCATCGCAGGTGCCTTTCTGGTTGATTTCCGTCTGGGAGCGGTTACGGCGCTGGCCATCATTGCGCACGAGATCCCGCAGGAGGTGGGCGATTTTCTGATCCTGCTGCACTCCGGCTATACGCGCACGCAGGCATTGGCACTCAATTTCCTGACCGGCGTGGCAACCATGCTGGGCGCACTGGTGGGGTATTACGCACTGTCGATGCTGCAGGGCTGGACGCCAGTACTGCTGGGTCTCGCAGGCGCAAGCATGCTGTATGTGGCCCTGTCGGACCTGATTCCCGGTTTGCACAAGCGCGCGGAAATCGGCGCGACCCTGCAGCAGTTGGTGCTAATCGGGCTGGGCGTCGGCACGGTCGCCCTGGCGGGCTACTTCATCGGCGAAGGCCATTGAGCGCTGATGCCGCCGCCGACCGCCGGCGACGTAAACAAACAACGCCAGCGGCAACACACCCCAAAAAAACAGGATGGCCAGGGCCTTGCCAATACTGCTGGCGGTGATGGCCATCATCACAATCACATAGGCCCAGCCAATCGCTACGATATACATCTCAAGCTCCCCAGGATCGAACATCATGGTAACCAAAGCAAAGCGTGCCCGCACGCCGACCGTCGGATTTGTTTCCCTCGGCTGCCCGAAGGCGACGGTGGATTCCGAGCGCATCCTTACCCAATTGCGCGCCGAAGGCTACGGCATCGTCGGCAGCTATGACGATGCCGACGTGGTGGTGGTCAACACCTGCGGCTTCATCGACGCTGCGGTGCAGGAGTCGCTCGAGGCGATCGGCGAGGCACTGGCGGAAAACGGCAAGGTGATCGTGACCGGCTGTCTCGGTGCCAAGGGCGACGTGGTGCGCGAAGCACATCCCAAGGTGCTTGCAGTGAGCGGCCCCCACGCGCTGGATGAGGTGATGGAGGCGGTGCACACGGCGCTGCCCAAACCGCATGACCCGTTCGAGGACCTGATTCCCCCGGGTGGCGTCAAGCTCACTCCGCGTCATTATGCCTATCTGAAGATTTCCGAGGGCTGCAATCATCGCTGTACCTTCTGCATCATCCCGTCGATGCGCGGCGATCTGGTGAGCCGTCCGATCGGCGAGGTGATGCATGAGGCGGAAGCCTTGGTCAAGGCCGGCGTGCAGGAACTGCTGGTGGTGTCGCAGGACACCAGCGCCTACGGGGTGGACGTGAAGTATCGCCCCGGCTTCTGGAACGGCCGCCCGCTGAAGACCCGCATGACCGAGCTTGCGGGCGCACTGGGCAGCCTTGGCGCCTGGGTGCGGCTGCACTATGTCTATCCGTATCCCAGCGTCGATGACGTGATTCCGTTGATGGCCGACGGCATCATCCTGCCTTATCTCGACATCCCGTTCCAGCACGCCAGCCCGCGCATCCTGAAACTGATGAGGCGACCCGGCGCGGTCGAGAAGACGCTCGATCGCATCCAGTCCTGGCGTGCCGCCGTGCCCGATCTCACGCTGCGCTCGACCTTCATCGTCGGCTTTCCCGGCGAGACGGAGGCGGAGTTCGAGGAGCTGCTGGCCTTCCTCAAGGATGCACAACTCGACCGCGTCGGCTGCTTCAGGTATTCGCCGGTGGACGGCGCGGCCGCCAATGAGCTGCCCGACGCCGTGCCGGAAGACTTGAAGGAGGAACGCCTGGAGCGCTTCATGGACGTGCAGGCGGAAATTTCGGCGGCGCTGCTGGAAGCCAAGATCGGCCGCGAAATCGAGGTGATCGTCGACGAGGAGGACGAAGTCGGCACACTCGCGCGTAGCCATGCCGATGCGCCGGAGATCGATGGCATGGTGTATCTGGAAGGCGTCTTCGATCTCAAGCCGGGAACGCGCCTCAAGGTGCGCGTCGAGGAGGCGGACGAGCACGACCTGTGGGCGACGCCGGTCTGAGCTGGTGCACGATCCTTTTACCCCAGCAATGAAATCAGGTGGCGTGGCCGCCGCCAAGTCTTCCACACGTCGGTTCGCCGAAGACGCAGCGCCTTGCCGCTGACCGGGTCGGCCAAGCGGACCTCAGCGCAGCTGCGCCAGCGCAGGGCTGCAAGCAGCGGTGTGAACCAGTCGACTTCCAGCGCGCGGAGCGCTTCGCGCCAGCCGAACGGATCACCGTTCTGCCCGGCAGGCGTCAATTCATCCAGCACGACGATGTTCTCTGCATCCAGCAGGGATATTTTCAGATGTCCGGGAAGCGGACGCACCTGCGCATTGCAGAAGGCGCCCAGCGCAAGCGCCGTGGTGTCGCGTGCATAGAGGACGCTGCGCTGCACGGGTGCAGCCGGCCGGGTGCCGCCGCCCCACAGCCACACCGAATTCACCGGCAGGTCGCCGCGCGCCTCGCGCGCCAGATTGACCGGGTGGTCGTGCAGCAGCATCTGCAACTCGTTCAGCTGTGCGCGGAACCGCATGGCGTCCGCGCCTTGCGGCAGCAGCGGGTCAATGTCGCAGCCCACAGCGACTGACGGCGGCGTAGTGGTCAGGCGTGGTGCGCGGTCGAGTCGCAGATACCAGCGTGTCGGATGGAGCGGAAGCGGGCACAAGGTTTTGCCGAAGTGCTGGCCAATCGCGGCGGCCAGCACATCGGCCTCCCGCCGCGTCAATTCAAGCGTGCTGCTGTCCGCCAGCACGATGCGGTCGCGCATCACCCGCAGATGCACCGGATCAACGCGCAGCCAGTACGCGTCGCCGGCAACTCGGCCATCCGCCTCCAGCGTGATCGGTGCGAGCGGCCAGTCCTGCTGGCGGTTGATGCCGAGAGCCGCACACACGGCGGCTTCCATGCCCGCGGCCGGGCAGGCCTGACGGCTGCCGCGCGCCAGCAGCGTTTGCAGCGCAGGCAGTCGCAGATCCTGCGTCGCCGCTTCCAGCAGGCGTGTGGACGGGAACAGGTGAGGAACCAGAAACAGCATGCGCCGAGTGTAGCAAAGCTAGAATGGCGGTCATGCACCAGCTTCTCCACGAAATCACCGTTCCCACACGCGGCAAGGGACTGTATGCGTTCACGCCGCGGGTGCGCGACTGGGTTCTGGCCAGTGGCATCCGGCAGGGCCTGCTCACCCTGTATATCCGCCACACCTCGGCCAGCCTGCTGATCCAGGAAAATCACGATCCGACGGTGCAGTCCGACCTGGAGCGTTTCCTGTCGCGGCTGGTGCCCGAGGGCGACCCGATTTACGAACATACGCTGGAAGGTGCGGACGACATGCCTGCGCATGTGCGCGCGGCGCTGACGCAGACGCACCTGGCGATCCCGGTTGCGGAAGGCCGCCCGCTGCTCGGCACCTGGCAGGGGATTTACGTCTTCGAGCACCGGCGCGCCCCGCAGACGCGCGGTGTGGTGGCACACCTGATAGGCGAGTAGGCGGCTGTGGCATACTCGTAAAATTCAATCAGCGAGCCCTGTTTTGCTTCCCTTCGAACTTCAGGTCGGCCTGCGCTACACCCACGCCAAGCGCCGCAACCATTTCATCTCGTTCATTTCCATCGTTTCCATGGCCGGGATCGCGCTGGGCGTCATGGCGCTGATCGTGGTGCTTTCCGTGATGAACGGCTTCCAGGAAGAGTTGCGCGCGCGCATCCTGGGCGTGGCGGCGCATCTGGAGATCAGCGGCCCGGATGATCGCCTGGCAGACTGGCGCGACGTGCTGGAGCAGGCACGGCAGAACAGGGAGGTGGTTTCCGGCGCGCCATATATCAATACACAAGGCATGCTGGCCAATGGCGACATGGTGCGCGGCGCGATCATCCGGGGCGTGTTGCCGGACCTGGAAAGCCAGGTGGCCGACTTTGCGCAGCACATGAAGGCGGGCAAGCTGACCGACCTCAAACCGGGCGAGTTCGGCATCATTCTCGGTGCGGAGCTGGCGCGCGCGCTGGATGTGGTGCCTGGCGACAAGCTGGTGCTGCTGACGCCGCAAGGCAACATCACGCCGGCGGGGGTGATGCCGCGCGTCAAGCAGTTCACCGTCACCGGCAT
>JAJZRT010000337.1 GCA_021802595.1 Pseudomonadota bacterium | reverse complement strand
GAGTTGGAGTACGTGGCTTCGTACCCGACCATCAAACTGGCGCTGCGGCTGATCCTGCTCACGCTGGTGCGCAAGGGTGAACTCATCCATGCGACGTGGGATGAGATCGACTTCGAGAACGCACTGTGGACCATCCCCAAAGCCCGCATGAAGGCTGCCAAGGCCCACAACATCTACCTGTCGCAGCAAGCGCTCGACATCATGATCGCGCTGCGTACCTGCGCCGGTGGCTCGAAGTACCTGCTGCCCTCGCGCTATGACGGCGACAAGTGCATGTCGAACGCCACGCTGAACCGCGTTGCGCAAATAGTCGTGGAGCGGTCGAAAGCTAAGGGCCTACCCATCGAAAGCTTCAGCGTGCATGACCTGCGCCGCACGGGCTCGACTATCCTCAACGAATTGGGCTTCAACAGCGACTGGATCGAGAAGTGCCTGGCGCACGAAGACGGTCGCTCATCACGCGGCGTCTACAACAAGGCTGAATACGCCGAGCAACGTCGGCACATGCTGCAAGAATGGGCCGACATGATTGATGCTTGGGTGGCCGGCAAGTCGCACACTCCGACGCTGCTGCCACCGTCTATGAAGGTCATCACGACACAGGCACTGCTTTGACCGGGCGGCGTTTGCGCTGACGCACGTCCGGCGAGGGGGCTCGTTTCAACTGCGCACTGTCGGAAGCTTGGCGGCGCGCATCGAGCCAGGCTTCTACTTCCGTCAAGTCCCATACCACGCAGCGCGCGGTCAGATTGAACCGGCGCGGAAATTCTCCGCGGCGCTCCATGTCGTAGATCGTGGTATCGGCCAGCGGCACGATCTGTCGCAGCTCGGTACGGCGGATCGTGCGTCTGAACGGCAAGGTATTCGTCGCGACCAGTCGTGGTAGCTGCATGTCGTGCAGTTCGTTTGCATCAGAGTCGTCGTTTGGCCTCGCAGCCGGCAGGCTTCGATCTGCTTTGTTCATGATCAGCTCCATCAGCAGGGCAGTTGCTGGTTGCATCGCAACGGCCGGTGTAAATGCGGTCCTGTGATGGTGATCTTTCCGGCATCTATCGAAAACCCACTCAGGCGTGCGTGGGCGTAACAGCTGCATTCGATTGGGTGCAGGTATTGACAACCAGTTGCCAATGGTGGAAACTGGTTGTCAATGTGCGCTTTGATGCGTCCTGCCGATGGAGTGATTGCCTTGTCTACTCAACGTTCTTCCGCCGCAGATGTCTTGACTGACATCATGTTGGTCGTTTTCCGCGTGAACGCCCGCCTCCTGGAGAAGGGCGATCAGTTGGTCGCGCCGCTCCAACTCACGAGTGCACGTTGGCAAGTGATCGGCGCGATCGCCCTCGCAGATAAGCCGCTGACAGCCCCGCAGATCGCTTCCGCGATGGGGATCACAAGACAAGGCGCCCAGAAGCAGCTCAACCTGGCGGAGAAAGACGAACTGATCGAGACGCACGCCAACCCACGCCACGAAAGATCGCCTCTCTATGGGCTGACCAAATCGGGGAAGCGCGTCTACGACGCGGCAATGGCTCTCCAGGCGGCATGGGCCAAGGCGCTTGTCCACGGGTCGGCACTGGCCGACTTGAAGACCGCGCTTGAGCTGCTAAACACCCTTGACACTCGCCTCGTGTCAATCCCACTTCCGTCTCCAGGACGCTAGCCATGAAACCTGTCGTCCATGCAATCGCCGCTACGACGGCCATGCTGACCATCGCGATGTTCTGGATATCGACCTTGGTGTCAGAGCTATTCTTGGACCATGCCGCCATCGTTGCGGTCAAACATTCGATAGTGGCCTACGGCCTGGTCGTGCTCGTGCTCGCGATGGCTTCAACGGGTGGGTCAGGGTTCGCACTGTCCAAGGCGCGCAGGGGTCGCCTGCTGGAGCAGAAGAAGAAACGTATGCCTATCATTGCTCTCAACGGCGTTCTCGTGATGGTCCCATCGGCAATATTCCACCCTTGCCAGCCGCACGCCGCCACCTCCAGCGGGAAATCGCCAACGGTATAACCATGCCCGCGCATGCTGATGCGGCAGGCCTTGAACCGCACGCCTTCCCGCGCCAGCGCGGCGATCAGCGTCGCGGTGTCGTTGTTGTCGGCCAGCAGCGAGGCAATGCCGCCCTCGTAGGCGACCACTTCGATTTTCACTTTGTTCGGGCCGACGTCCTCCAGCACCTTGGTGATTTGCAGGAACGCGCGCCGCTGCGCCTCGGAATCGCCGACGGTCATTTGCATGACGAAGGGAACCGGATTTGGCTCGGCCGCCTGGGCACTGATTCCGCATAGCCCAAACGACACCAACAGCCAAGCATGCAATGCGACCCTCATGAATCCTCCTACGCGGCAAGGTCGGGGATGAAAAAGAAATAGGCGTTCAGCATGTAAAGCCCGGAGAGGATCAGCAGCAGCGCGCCGATGATCTCGAAGATTTTCTGCGCATGCCGCAGCGGCTTGAGGCTTTCCAGCCAGCCCACCGCCCACGCGCCCAGGATGATGGGCACCGCGCGCCCCAGGGCAAACGCCAGTAACAGCGTCGCACCGAACAGGGGTGAACCGATGCCGGTGGCCACGCCCAGCAGGATCACTAGCGCTGGCGTGCAAAACGGACACACCGCCACCGAGAACGGAATGCCCAGCACGAACGCGCCCCAGCCGTTCTCGGCGCGCCTGGCGCGAAAGCGCAGCACCGGCAGCGGCAGCCTGATCCAGCCCGGCCACATCAGGCCCAGCAGGATCAGGAGGGGCCCCAGCACCAGCCCCCATTCGCGGCCCAGGAGTTTTTGCACCCACTGCCCGCCCAGCCCGGCCGCCGCCCCCAGGAACACATGGGTCAGCACCATGCCGGCGATGAACATGGCGCCGAAGCGCACGGCGCGCTTCGTTTCGTGGGCCTTGGTCACGTAGGCGAGGGAAACGGGAATCGCGGCCAGGGCCACCGGGTTGAAGCTGAAGATGAATCCCGCGCTGAAGCCCACGCCGAGGGAGGCGAGGCTTGCCTGTTCCAGTGTCGCTTTCAATGCGCCCATGTCCATGTTTCAAGTTCCCGTTTGCCAGATCAGAAAAGCGCCGCCCCACAGCAGCGCGGCGGTCACATAGGGGGTGGCGGCAGCGGCCTTGCTTAAAAAGACGCGGTGCGCCGCGCTCAGGCCGTGCAGGCTGTCCCACACCGTGGGCAGCGAGAACATGCCGGCGAAGGCTAGCCCCGCCAGGATCGCGCTGTCGATGCGGTGGTCGAGCGCGGCGATGATGCTCGCCACCGCCACCAGCGGCAGGGTGCAGGCGGGCAGCGTCAGGCCCAGCTTGAGCGCCTGCGGCAACTGATGCCCGCCCGGAATCAGGCGAAAGAATTCGAGATGAGGCACCGGCAGGTAGACGCGGCGGGTCACCAGATAGACCGCGCCGATGACGCCGAGCATGAGGCTCGCCCTGGGCGCGGAGATGCCATCGAGCCCGATGGTGGCCGCGATGCCGAAAATCGCCGCCAGGAGAACGGTGCGCGACAGCACCAATTGGACGAGCGCCGCACGACGCCTGCGCGCGGCGTCCTGGTTGGCGCGTGCGGCAAACAGGGTGTGGGTGGCGATGGTGCAGGGCTCGAAAAAAGCCAGCAAACCGAGCGCCGCCGCCGTGATGAGCAGTAGCGCGCTCATATTGCCTTTCCCTGTCTCAACCGTCTGTCGAGTTCCGCGCGCAATTTGGCCGCACTGGGCAGCGACGCAAACACCAGCTCGCCGTCGATGGCGATGGCGGGTGAGGCCATCACGCCGAGGTCCACGGCGTAATCCATTTCTTCCAGGATGCTCACCTCACGCCAGGCGACCTTGTCCGCTCCCAACTCTTCCGCGACCGCCTTGAGCAACGTCTTCGCCTGGCCACACTTGCCGCAGCCCGGCGAAGAAAACACTTCCACCTTGATCATCGCTTTCTTTCTTTGCTTTGTTTGGCCATGCTGGTTTCCAGCGCCGCGAGGATGGGGCACTCGTCCAGCGGCCGGGTCTCGGCATTGCAGACGGCGATCAGTTCGGAAAGCGCGCCCGACATGACTTGCAGCGCCCTGATCTTGTGTTCCAGTTGCAGCTTCTTGGCGATGGCCACGCTTTTCACGTCCTTGCAGCAGGCGGCATCGCTGTTTTTTAGCGTCAGCAGTTCACGGATTTCCGTCAGACTGAAGCCGCACTGCTGCGCTTGCCGAATGAAACGCAAACGTCGAACCGCGTCCTCGTCGTAGAGACGATAGCCCGCGTCAGTTTTGCGCGCCGGAGCGAGCAAGCCTTCCTTCTCGTAATACCGAACGGTATCGGTCGTCACCTCGGCGTGCTGCGCGAGTTTTCCGATGGTGTATATGGTTGTTCCTCCTTTGCGATAATTTGAATTCTAAACCTTGGAGTTAAGACCAAGGTCAAGCGAGGTATCTCCAGTCACCGTGGAACAGACGGAACGTCCACCCTTACTGGTATCCAACCAAGACACTTCCATGAATGCCGACTTCAATCATTTGAGGATGCGCTCCATGGTAGTTTGCGCATGCCGTAGATCATCCTCGGCATGTAGATAGATCGCGGTGTCTCGATAGAAGTGTGTCGCAGGTTTTTCTGAATAAACCGGATATCATTCCCTGCATCGGCTTGGTGCGTGGCCGATGTGTGGCGTAGCCAATGAGTAGAGGCACGGCGAAGCGTGTCTGCACCGGCAGGATTAGCGGTATCGGCACCGCCGCCACGCGCCGGAACATCACCACAAGGTAAATCGCTGTGGAGGGTAAGGAATTGCTCGGTGCGCCCGGCTACCGACAGAACAAGAGGCGTATTCTCCAGTGCCGCAGGTATGGCCGGCAAGCCATACGTATGCGGTGATCCGGCGTACTCGGCTAGCCACAGCCGGATGGCGCCCATGTCGGTATTGGCGGCGATTTGACGCACGCCATGACGATGATTGCTGGTGTCATGAGGGCGGCAAAGGCGAATAGTAGCGGCGCATCAAACAAGGTCGCACTGATGTCAGCGCGGCACGCCTAACAGGATCACTAGTACCATGTAACAACTATAACCTCGGATAAAGGTGCGTCAACTTTATCCGCGCATCCGAAGTTGTAAATTGCCAGTTAATCTTCTTCGAGCGGTTGTTTCGATCTTGCTCCCATGCAACCACT
>JAJZRT010000336.1 GCA_021802595.1 Pseudomonadota bacterium | reverse complement strand
GCCGCATCCCGGCACCCGAATCGTTTGCTGCCGTTGCTCCCTTCCGGGCCTGGCGGAGTTCACAAACTATCGTCGCGGGAGGACCGGCGGGGCCACCATGGACGGGCGTGCGCACGCATTGCCGCACGCGGACAAGCTATGGCCGACCGCGAGTTCGACTCGCAGCGGTCGCAGCGCATCCGGGAATGCGCCGTGGAATCATCCGCTCGCCGCGGCCGGCCAGGCAGCGGCACGCAAGGATACATGCCGGCCATCCATGGGCTCAAGGCGGGCTGACGGCGTCACGCGCAGCTTCTTGCCATACCTGCCCGTCGCATGACGGGCGCGCAGCATCATCGAGTGCATCCTGTGCCGGCGGGCCTGGCGGGGCACGGGGGCGCGGCATCGTGTCGGACACGACATGCAAATGTAAAGTTTTGCGCTTGCCATCATGAACTTGCCGGGGCATGGTAGCGACGGTGCGGCGCCGATGGCATGGCGCCTGGGTCACATGAGGCGTCGCGGGATGCGTACGCGTACGGAACGATGAGAGGCGGGCTGCTGCGGGCCTATTCGACGGGCCTTGGCGCGCTCAACCGCGCGCTGGATGCGGAGCTGGCCGTGCTGGGCGGGCTGCTGGCATACCGGTTGCGCTTCGGTATCGCCGGCGTCGGAGTGTCCACCGACTACGGCCTGGTGACGCTGGTGGCGGCCCTGCTGGTGGCGATGCTGTTCCCGACCTTCGGCGTGTACCGCTCGTGGCGCGCGCGTGGCTTGCGCGCGCCGGTAATGCAGGCGCTGGCCGGTTGGACGGCGGTGTTCGCGCTGACGCTGCTGCTGATGGTGGTCTTCAAGGAGAACGCGCGGTTCTCGCGCATCTGGATGGCGTTGTGGTTCGCATCGACGGGCACCGGCATGGTGGTGGTGCGCCTGCTGGTGTTCGGCATCCTGCGCGCGCTGCGCGCGCGCGGCTACAACCGGCGGCGGGCGGTGATCGTCGGCTGCGGCGCGCAGGTCGCCGAACTGGCGGCGCGTTGCCGCAGCGCGGGCTGGGCCGGTTTCGAGGTGGCCGCCGCGTTCCACACGCGGGAGAGCGCGGGCGAAAACGAGGCCGGTGCGCTCGAGGGCGTGCCGCTGCGCCCATTGTCCGAACTGGACCGGTTCGTGCGCGAGGGCGGGGTGGATGAGGTGTGGATCAGCCTGCCGCTGCAGGAGAGTGCCATGCTGGAGTCGGTGCTGGCGCAGTTGCGCCAATGCACGGCCAACATCCGCTATGCGCCCGACCTGCTGGGCCTGTTCCTGCTCAACCGGGGCGTCACCGAGATCCTCGACACGCCGATGCTCGATCTCAGCGCCAGCCCGATGTTGGGCATCGACCATGCACTCAAGCGCACCGAGGACGTGGTGCTGGCGCTGCTGATCCTGCTGCTCGCCAGCCCGGTGATGCTGCTGGTCGCGCTCGGGGTCAAGTTCAGTTCGCCGGGGCCGGTGCTGTACCGCCAGCGCCGTCACGGCTGGGACGGCCGTCAGATCGAGGTATGGAAATTCCGCAGCATGTACGTGCACCGCGAGCCCGACGGCGAAGTCATCCAGGCGCAGCGCGACGATCCGCGGCTGACGCGCTTCGGTGCGTTTCTGCGCCGCACCAGCCTCGACGAACTGCCGCAGTTCTTCAACGTGCTGCAGGGACGTATGTCGATCGTCGGCCCGCGCCCGCATGCCGTCGAGCACAACCAGACCTATGGGCAGCTCATCGAGCACTACGCGCTGCGCCACAAGGTCAAGCCCGGCATCACCGGCTGGGCACAGGTCAACGGCTGGCGCGGCGAGACCGACACCATCGAGAAGATGCGCCGCCGCATCGAGCACGACCTGTACTACATCGAGCACTGGTCGCTGCTGTTCGACCTGCGCATCATCGCGCTGACCATGGTGCGCGGCTTCGCGGACCGGAACGCCTACTGATGCCGCCGGTGCGCACGCAGTGGCCCGATGGCCGGACGGCACGATCGCGATGATCGACCTGCATTGCCATCTGTTGCCGGGGATCGACGACGGTGCGCCCGACCGCGCCGTGGCGTTGGCGATGGCGCGCATGGCGGCGGCGGACGGCATCCGCACCGTCGCCTGCACGCCGCATATCTACCCGGGTCTGTACGAGAACGATCGTGCGGGCATCCTGGCCGCGGTCGAGTCATTCCGCGGCGAACTGGCGGGCGAGGGCATCGTGCTGCAGCTCACGACCGGTGCCGATACCCATCTCGCGCCGGACCTGGTCGAGGGCCTGCGCAGCGGCCGCATCGCGACGCTGGCGGACAGCCGCTACTTCCTGTTCGAGCCGCCGCACCACGTCGCGCCGCCGCGCCTGGCCGATTCGGTGTTCCAGGTGCTGGCCGCCGGCTACGTGCCGGTGGTCACGCATCCCGAGCGGCTCACCTGGATCGAGGAGCACTACCCGCTGTTCGCGCAACTGGTGCGCGGCGGCGCGTGGATGCAAGTCACCGCCGGCAGCCTCACCGGCCGCTACGGGCGCCGTCCGCGTTACTGGGCCGAGCGCATGCTGGAGCAGGGACTGGTCCACATCCTCGCCACCGATGCCCACCACTGCGAGCGCCGCGTGCCGCTGCTGGCCGAGGGGCGCGAGGCCGCCGCCACGCGCGTGGGTGCGGACGAGGCGATGCACCTGGTGCAGACGCGCCCGGAATGCATCCTCTACAATCGCCCCGCATGCGAAGCGCCGGCACTGCCTACCGCGGCAATCCCTGCAGCCAAGCCAAGCTGGTGGCGGCACTGGCGGCATCGCGCATGAGCATGCCAGGGGCGCGTTGCATCGTGGTCGAATTCAGCGAACCGGCAGCAGGCGTCACCGGACGCGGGCTGCGGGATCTGTCCAATACGCGTCGCGCCGCCGGCGCGGCGCATGCATCTTGGGAATCCTGATGGGCAAGCAGAAACCGGGAATTGTGCTGGCCGCCCTGTGTGCCTTGCTGCTGGCTGCCTGTGCATCCAATCCGACCGGGCCCTCGGTGGTGCACACCGTGCCGGCCGGCGCACAGGCATTCGACCCCGCCGCCCTGCTCGGGCCCGAAGCGATGCAATACCACCTGGGTCCGGGCGACCTGCTCGAGATCAGCGTGTTCCAGGTGAAGGACTTCAACAAGGTCAAGGCACGGGTGGACGGTATCGGCGATATCGACCTGCCGCTGGCCGGCGTCGTCAAAGTCGGCGGGCTCACCGTCAACCAGGCGCGTCAGGCGATCACCCAGCGGCTGGCCGAAACCTACCTGCAGGATCCACAGGTCTCGGTGTACGTGCGCAAGGCCGCCGATGAACGCTTCACCGTCGATGGCGCCGTGCACAAGCCGGGGGTCTACCCCATGGTCGGGCAGATGAATCTGCTGCAGGCCATCGCCATGGCCGAAGGTCCGACCACGCTGGCCAACTACAGCCGGGTGGTGATCTTCCGCACCATCGACGGCAAACCGATGGCCGCGCGCTTCGATCTCGACCGCATCCGTGCCGGGCGCATGCTCGACCCCGTGCTGTATCCCAACGACATCGTCGTGGTCGACGAGTCGGGCCTGAAGTCGACGCTCAAGGGCATCCTCGACAACCTGCGCGGCTTCATCTATTTCCAGGCTTACAAGCTCTGATGGCCTGGCCGTCCGCTGCAATGCCAAGCTCAGCCAGGGACACCGTATGAATGCCGACCCCCTCGACACGGAGACCCCGCCCGGGCAGGGCATGCGGCTGCCCGATGGCAGCCCGCAGGGTGATGACGACATCGACCTGAAGGCCTACTGGCGCGCACTCGTCAGCCGCCGCTGGGTGGTCCTCGGCAGCACCGGCCTGGGGGTGCTGATCGCGCTGATCCTCACCCTGCTGGCCACGCCGATCTTCAGGGCCGATACCCGGCTGCAGATCAACCGCGACACCGTCAACGTGGTGCGCGTGCGCGGTTTCCAGCCGGTCGAGTCGTTGAACGACCAGACCTTCTATCAGACCCAGTACGACCTGCTGAAAAGCCACTCGCTGGCGCGGCGCGTGGTCGTGGCCATGGACCTGCAGCACGACGCGGCCTTCCAGCGGCTGCTGCGCCCCTCGCCGTTGGGGCGGCTGCTGGGCCTGCTGCACGGGTCATCGGGCCGCAAGGTCAACCAAGACGACAAACTGCGCGCCGACGCCGATGCCCTGCTGGGCATGCTGTCAGTGCGGCCGGTGCTCAACTCGAAGCTGGTCGATGTGGCGGTGGACACGCCCGACCCACGGCTGTCGGCGCGCATCGCCAACGCCTACGCCGAGCAATACATCCGCTCCAACCTCGACCGCCGCATGGCGGCCTCCGGCTACGCCAAGCAGTACCTCGAGCAGCGCCTGCAGCAGCTCAAGCTGCGCCTGGAGGACTCCGACAAGCTGCTGGTGGCGTTCGCGCAGAAGCACGACATCGTCAACATCAGCGACAAGCAAAGCCTAGTCGGACAGCAGCTCGAGCAGCTCAATGCCGCGCTAGCGCAGGCCGAGCAGGAGCGCTACAAAGCCGAGGCCCGCTGGCGCCAGATCCAGTCGGCGCCGGCCGACCAGGTGGCGCAGGTGCTGGGCGATCCGGTGATCCAGAAGCTGCAGCAGAGCTACGCCGAGGACCAGGCGAAATACCAGGACCAGTTGCGCATCTACAAGCCGGCATTCCCGGCCATGCTGCAGTTGCGCGCCAAGCTCGACGAGATGCACAAACAGATCGCCGCACGCAGCGCCGTGCTGCGTGACTCGGTGCGCAGCACCTACGAGGCAGCCAAGACGCGCGAAACACTGTTGCGCCAGCGCGTGGGCAATCTGCGCCAGCAGGTGCTGGACCTCGAGCAGCGCAGCATCCGCTACAACATCCTCAAGCGCGAGGTGGACACCAACCGCCAGCTCTACGAGGCCATCCTGCAGCGCTACAAGGAGATCGGCGTCGCCGGCGGCGTGGGCATCAACAACATCTCGGTGGTGGACCGCGCCGAGCCGCCGCTGGTGCGGTACCGGCCGCGCGCCAAGCTCAACCTCGTCATCGGCCTGCTGCTGGGCCTGTTCGCCGGCATCGCCAGCGCGCTGCTGCTCGACCATCTCGACGACACCGTGCACGTGGCCACCGACGCCGAGCAGAAGCTGGGCCTGCCGGTGCTGGGGATCGTCCC
>JAJZRT010000335.1 GCA_021802595.1 Pseudomonadota bacterium | reverse complement strand
TCGGCCGCATCGCCCGCGTCGACGAACAGCGCCATGCCCCAGTCGCGGTTGAAGAAATAGTTGTACTCGACGCTGCCGGTGGCGAGGTAGCGCACCGACGCCACCCCGCCGGACAGGGTGCGCCCCAGGCTCTGGTAGGCATAGCCGCGCACCGAATTGTCGCCGCCGGCGCGGAACAGGAAATCGGTCGGGATGCCGTCGCGCGTGTCTGCCAGCACGCCGCCGAACTCGCCGCGCAGGACCAGCCGGCCGTTCTCGCCGGCGGGAAAATACTGGGTGTGGCGGCCATACAGGCGGATGAAATTGGTGTCCGACAACAGGGCCGCCGCCGCGCCGCCGGCCTGCAGGGTGAGCACATGGCCGCGCTGCGGATAGAACGCGCGGTCCACCGTGCGCTGGGTCCAGGCATAGTTGGCGGTCAGCGCCTGGTTACGTGTGTTGACCACGTTGCCGATGGTCTGCTGCTCGGTCTGGTATTGCAGCGACAGCGTCGTCTCGATCTGGCCGCGCGTCTGGCTGCGCTTGGCCACGGCCAGCTCGGAACGGGTCTTCTGTCCCTTGATGTCTTCCTGCTTGTGCTGCACGCCGAGGCTGTTCTCGTAGCCGGCCGACGTGCGCGGCCAGGCGAGTTCCGCCGCACCGGACTGCCGGGTGGTTTCGATGCGTGCGTCGAGTTTCAGGCGCAGGCCGCGATCGGCGATGTCGCGCGCCAGCCATCCCGCCTGCACCCGGGCACCGGTATCCGTGCTCACCCCCACGCCCACGCTGAACCGCTTTTCCGGCCGCTCCGCCACGTCGACCCGGATCGGCACCGCCGCCGCCCGTGCGGGATCGGGATCGATGCTCACCGTGGCATGGGTGTAATAGCCGCTTGCTTCGAGTGCGGTCTGGTAATCGAGCAGGTCCTGCTGGCGAAACGGCTTCCCCGGCCTGGCCGGGTTGAGGTTGCGGACGATCGACACGGGATAGCGCCCCACGCCGCTGATGACCGGCTCCCCGTAGAAGAACGCCGGCCCGCTGTCGATCGTCAGCGTGAGGTCGGCTGCCTGGGCAGCGGGATCGATGCGCGCCTCGCTCGCCGCCAGTTGCGCTGCCGGATAGCGCATGGCCAGCAACGGTTGCAGCACCGCCAGCTTGGCCGCCGTCCAGTCGGCCTGGCGAAACGGCATGCCCGGCTTCAGCAGGAAGCCACGCTCGATGCGCCCCCGCAAGCCGGCCGCGTCGGCGCGCGCCTTCAGGTCACCGTCGAAGGTCAGCCTCACACTGCGCACCGTGGTGCGCACACCGGGATCGACCCGGTACGCCACCCGCCAGTCGTCCCCCAGCCGTTCCACCGTGCTCTCGATCCGCGGCGAAAAATAGCCCTCGGTCGCCAGCAGATCGCGCGCCGTCTGCTCGCTTTGCTGCTGCAGCCGCGCGATTTCCCCGGCATCCGGCTTTTCGCCCTGCCGTGCCGCCCGCGCCACTTCCAGGTGCTGCATCAGCAGCGCCCGGGTTTCGGCGGGCGCATTCACCTCCACCGTCAGTGCATGCGCCGGCATCGCAACCAGCATGGCGAGGAGGGCCAGGAACGTGAACAGGCGATCGATCAAGCGATTCTCGGGGAACAGGGCGTCAGGCCATTCTAGGAGGTGTGCCGAGGTCGGGCAAAACGGTTGTCGCGGTGGCGAACGATATCGGCACGGGAAGAGGCCGGTTTTGTCCTGTCCTGCATCGGGCACGTAAACTATCGGGGTTTCCGCATGCCCATCATGCCGCACCTTCCCGCGCGGCGATCCGGTCGATGATCCCGTCCACGCCCCGACGCACCTGGCTGTTCCTGATCGCGAGCACCCTGGCCTATTTCAGTCCCGACCTGCTGGTGCCGGCGGCCTGGGCGCACACGCCCCCTTATCTCATCGGCTCAGCTCTCTACCAGGGTATGCTCGTGGTGCTCGGTTTCGGGTTCGGTCCCGCCCTCTGCCGGGCGATGGCGGTCAGTCCGGCCGACGCTTCCTTCCTCCCCGACGCCATCGGACAGGCCCGGGCCGGTTTACGGGCGTCAGGGCTGGATGGTCCTCCCGTGCAGCTCTTCGAGCATGCGATGCCGTTCGTGCTGACCGCCGGCCTGCTGCCCCGACGGTGCGAGGTCTTCGTCTCCACTGGACTAGCAAGCCGGCTGACGCCGTCCGGCCTGCGATTCCTGCTGGCCCGCGCCGCCGTTCACGCCACCCTGCGCCATCGGCTCGCCGCACTCCTGCCGCTTCTGGTGTTTACGATGCTGTTGCCGGATGACCTGGCCTCGCCCATCACCTGGATCGAGACGGGCGGATTCCTGCTTCTCTGGCTGATGGTGCACTGGGCGTTCGAACTGGATGCCGACCGCCGTGCCGCCCGGGCCGTCGGGAGCGAGGCGGCCGACGCCTTGCAGGAGGGGCTCGCCATCACGCATCCCCATCCCGCCTGGCTGAGTACCCATCCACCGTTGCGGTGGCGGCTGCGCGCGATCCGGGCGCGCGCATGAGACGCGAGGCCAGGCGCGCGCGGCCTAATGCCATGCCAGGTACGGAGACCGGAAATCTGCCAGCGCCGGACGATGGAGGTCCTGCCGGACATGGGGCCGGGCATGGCCCGACAGGGCAAGGGCAAGCCTGGCTTCCCATTGGTGGGTCGGAAGATAGCCGGACAGGGACGGGCTGAAGGTCAGCAGCAGCAGGGCCGCCGCGAGCGTGTCCCAGCCCCGGGGGGAGACCTGATCCCTCATCACCTTGCAGGCGACCACGCTGATCGCCGCTCCCAGGAGCCAGCCCAGCACGACCTCGCTCGGGCTGTGTGCACCCAGCACCAGCCTGGACCAGCCCACCACGGCACCGATCGCCAGACCGAGCATGACGCCACGAAGACTGAAACGACGGGCCGGGCCGGCCAGCAGCCAGCCCATCCACACGGGAAAAATGGAGGAGGCCAGCATGGTGTGGCCGCTGATGCCGGTGAAATCCAGGGCCGCGCTTCCCCACCCCCAGCCGATGAAGGCGATCTTGGTGGCGAGCACGATCCCGACGCCCGCCGTCATCGCCAGCAGCCAGGCCAGGAGCGCAGATTTCTGTCCGGCCAGCCAGAGCCCGGTCATGATCAGCACAAGCATCGGCAGCATGATGCCGGCTGAGCCCAGGTGGGTGATAACGAGCCAGGTTGCGGAAGGCTGGGGGGGGATCATCTTGCCGGTGGCTTGCGCACGAATGGAAACAGGGTGCAGCCTACCATTTACCCGTGAATCTGGCCCCGGGGCCGTCCGGAAGCGTGCACAACAAGCCCCTGCCCGGCCGGGAAACCTCTATCCAACAAAAAGAGGGCGGAATCCCGCCCTCTCGCTCACCCTGCCGTGTCGGCTCAAGCTGGCTGTGCAGCGGCTTTCCCGAAACTGAACACCCCACCCTGCGCATCCACCCGGATTGTGTCCTTGGGCCCGAAGTGGCCTGCCAGGATTTCCTTTGCCAGCGCGTTTTCCAGTTCGCTCTGGATTGCGCGCTTGAGGGGGCGTGCCCCGTAGACCGGGTCGAAGCCGGCCTTGGCGATTTCGGCCAGTGCGGCATCGCTGATGTCGAGCTTCATCTCCATTTGCGCCAGGCGCGCCTCCAGGCCCTGCAGCTGGATGCGCGCGATGCGGGCGATGTGCGACTCGCCGAGCGCATGGAAGACCACGACCTCGTCGATCCGGTTGATGAACTCGGGGCGGAAGTAGGACTTCACTTCGCCCAGCACGGCGAGCTTCACCACCTGGTAGTCGTCGCCGGCCATCTGCTGGATCATCTGGCTGCCCAGGTTGGAGGTCATCACGATCACGGTGTTGCGGAAGTCGACGGTACGGCCCTGGCCGTCGGTCAGACGGCCGTCGTCGAGCACCTGCAGCAGCACGTTGAAGACATCCGGATGCGCCTTTTCGACCTCGTCCATCAGGATGACGGAGTAAGGCTTGCGGCGCACCGCCTCGGTCAGATAGCCGCCTTCCTCGTAGCCGACGTAGCCGGGCGGCGCGCCGATCAGGCGCGCGACGGAGTGCTTCTCCATGAACTCACTCATGTCGATGCGGATCATGTGGTCGGCGGAATCGAACAGGTACTCGGCGAGCGTCTTGCACAGCTCGGTCTTGCCGACGCCGGTCGGGCCGAGGAACAAGAACGATCCGAGCGGCCGGTTGGGATCGGACAGCCCGGCGCGCGAGCGGCGGATCGCGTCCGACACCACGCTCACCGCCTCGTCCTGGCCGACAACGCGCTCGTGCAGCTTGTCTTCCATGTGAAGCAGCTTGTCGCGTTCGCCCTGCAGCATCTTGGAGACCGGGATGCCCGTGGCGCGCGAGACGACCTCGGCGATTTCCTCGGCACCGACTTCGGTGCGCAGTAGCTTGAACGCGGGCTTGCCTGCGCCCGCCACCTCGGCCTGCTTCAACTGCGCTTCCAGCTGCGGCAGCTTGCCGTACTGGATCTCGGCGACCTTGTCGAGCTTGCCCTGACGTTGCAGCTCGACCATCTCGCCGCGCAGCCTGTCGATTTCTTCCTTGATGTGGGCGCTGCCCTGCACCTGCGCCTTCTCGGCCTTCCAGATTTCCTCCAGGTCGGCGTATTCGCGGCCGAGTTTTTCGATCTCGCTTTCCAGCAGCGCCAGGCGTTTCTTCGAGGCTTCGTCGCTTTCCTTCTTCACCGCCTCGCGCTCGATCTTGAGCTGGATGATGCGGCGGTCGAGCTTGTCCATCGATTCAGGCTTCGAATCGATTTCCATCTTGATGCGCGCGGCCGCTTCGTCGATCAGGTCGATGGCCTTGTCGGGCAGGAAGCGGTCGGTGATGTAGCGATGGCTCAATTCGGCCGCGGCGACGATCGCCGGGTCGGTGATGTCGACGCCGTGATGCAGTTCGTAGCGTTCCTGCAGGCCGCGCAGGATGGCGATGGTCGATTCGACCGAGGGCTCGTCGACCATCACTTTCTGGAAGCGGCGCTCGAGCGCGGCATCCTTCTCGATGTATTTGCGGTATTCGTCAAGCGTGGTCGCGCCGATCAGGTGCAGTTCGCCGCGCGCCAATGCGGGCTTCAGCATGTTGCCGGCGTCGATCGCGCCTTCGGCCTTGCCGGCGCCGACCAGGGTGTAGATCTCGTCGAGGAACACGATGTAGCGGCCCGGAT
>JAJZRT010000334.1 GCA_021802595.1 Pseudomonadota bacterium | reverse complement strand
GGTCTATGACGGCAACCGGGTGTTCAATGTCAACGTCATCCTGTCGCCGTCCGGGCGCGGCAGTATCGCCGACATTCGGGCGCTGCCGTTGCGCAATGCGGCGGGCGTCGTCGTGCGCCTCGATCAGCTTGCCGATGTCTATGCCGCTGCGGGGCGTTACGCGGTGCTGCACAACGCCGCCCGGCGGGTGCAGACCGTCACGGCCAACGTCGCCGGCCGGGACGTTGTCTCCTTCGTTGCGGCGGCGAAGCAGCGCATCGCCCAGGATGTCCGCCTGGCGCCGGGCAACTATGTGGAGTTCGGCGGCACTGCCGCGGCCCAGGCGGCATCGGTCCGCGATCTGATCGTCCATTCGGCGATCGCCGCCATTGCCATCGGCTTGATGCTGTGGATGGTGCTGGGTCACGCGCGCAACCTCGCCCTGGTGCTGCTCAATCTGCCTTTCGCCCTGGCCGGCGGCGTGCTCGCCGTGTTCGCCACCGGCGGCGGCGTCTCGCTGGGATCCCTGGTCGGCTTCGTTACGCTCTTTGGCATCACCCTGCGCAACGCCGTGATGCTGTTGTCCCACTACGAGCATCTGGTTGCGGTCGAAGGCATGACCTGGGGGACGGAAGCCGCCGTGCGCGGCGCGGCGGAGCGCCTGGCGCCGATCCTGATGACGGCGCTCGCCACTGCCTTGGGACTGCTGCCGCTGGCTATTGGCAGCGGCGACCCGGGGCGCGAGATCGAAGGCCCGATGGCACTGGTGATCCTGGGTGGACTGTTTACCTCTACCGCGCTCAACCTGCTGGTGATGCCAAGCCTGGCACTCCGCTACGGACAATTCACGTCGGCCGGCGAGAGATGAGCCAAGACGCTCGCCTTGAACCCTTCGTGAAACTGGACGGAGCCCTGCGGATAGCGTCCGTCCAACGACAGTGCAAGGAACACCTCCGGCGGCACGCCTTCGGGCACGAGCCCGGGGACGTTCTCGAATCCGGATTTCCTGTAGCAAGCGGGATGCCCGACGAGACAGCATCCTTTCGCCTGCATCGTCTTCAGCCGGGACAGCCCCTCCCGGATCAGGGCCTGTCCGATGCCTTGCCGCTGATATTCAGGGAGCACTGATACGGGCCCGAGGCCATACCAGCCCGGCGTGCCGTCCGACATCGTCACGGGCGAGAAGGCGATATGGCCGATCACCCGGCCGTCCAGCTCGCCGACGAGCGATAGCGCGAGTGCCCCGGCGGCGCGCAGCGCCTCGATGACGGACTGTTCGGTGTGGTGGCTGATCGCCAGTGTCCTGAACGCGGCGACGGTGACTTCGCCGATCGCGGTCGCGTCGGCGTCGGTTCATCACGGATCACGATCCTCGGGTTCGCGGCTTGCCTTTTCCCCCTCCGCCACGTCAGCCTGGAATCCCGGTCACGGCGGCAGCTGCGTGGCGTCGATGCACTCGGGCTGTTCGTCGGCGTCGAGCGGCTCCTGCGTGTCGAGCTGGTGCTGCAGGACCGCGAGGTCGGCTTCCGAGGCGTCGGTGCCTGCCTGCGAGCGCGCGACGATGCGTGCGCGCAGGGTATCGACCGGTACTGGAAAATCAAGAATGCGGAAGGCGACCCGGTTCGCGCGCGCCACGTCGCGCGGCAGGTCGCGCTGCCAGCGCGCGGTGAAGGTCGCATCGATGATGACCGGCCAGCCGGCGACTATCGTCTGGCCAGCGAGCGAGGCCAGGTGTTCATACGTGCGACGGGTGGCGTCGGCGGCATAGAGCTGTGTGCCGACGCCGGAGCCGCTTTTCGCGAGGGCGTCGAGGCCGGCCAGCCGCTTGCGCTCGACGTCGGAGCGCAGGCGGATGGCGCCGGGGCGTTGCATCAACTGGCGCGTCACGGTGGTCTTGCCGGAACCGGAGAGGCCGTGCGTGATGTCGAGGCGCGCGACGGGTGGCCGGGTCAGCGACGTCGCAAGCGCGAGCAGCGTGCGGACTTCGCCGAGCGCAGCCTCGCGCTCCGGGCCGGTGGTCTGCATGCCGCGGATGGCGGCGACCTTGGCGCGGACGAGCGCGCGGTACACCGCGTAGTAGCGCAGCAGCGCAAGGCCGGCGTAGTCGCCGGTCATTTCGAGCCAGCCGTTCAGGAACAGCCAGGCCCAGTCGGGATGGTCGCGCTGCAGCAGGTCCATGAAGCAGAACGCGATTTCGGACTGGATGTCGATCCAGCGCAGTTCGGGGTTGAATTCGATGCAGTCGAACACCAGCAGCCGCCCGTCGAACCAGGCGAGATTGCCGAGGTGCAGGTCGCCGTGGCATTCGCGCACGAAGCCGTCGCGCTTGCGCGCAGCCATCAGCGGCGCGAGCCGGGCATGTTCGCGTTCGCTCCAGCGCTGCAGGGCGTCAAGCTGCGCGCGGTCGCCGGCGTCATCGAGGCGCGGCGCGATCTGCGCGAAATTCTGCGCGACCGGCCGCCACACGGCGTCCGCGCTGCCCCAGGGGCTGTCGGCATCGGCGCGGGCACAGGCGTCGAGATGGAAGCGGGCCACGGTGGCGGCGATGGTATCGACGTGCTGCGCCGTCATGCCGCCTTGTGCGTCGAGCCGGTCGAGCGTGGCGTCGGCGGGAAACTGGCGCATCTTCACCGCGTATTCGATCGTCTCGCCGCGGCCGTCGAGGTGCGGGGCGTCGGCCGTGCCGGTGATGGGGACGACGTCGAGATAGATGTCGGGCGCGAGCCGGCGGTTGAGCCGCACTTCGTCGCAGCAGGCGTGCAGGCGATTGGCGAGGGTGCTGAAGTCGAGGAAGCCGAGGTCGAGCGGCTTCTTGATCTTGTAGGCGAAGTCGCCGGTGAGCAGGATCCAGGAGATGTGGGTTTCGATCAGCCGGATGGCGGCGACCGGGTGATCGTAGCAGGCCGGGTCGTGCAGGCTCCGGATCAGCTCGGCCGGATCGTGCACGGGTTCGGTCTTCGCATGCAGGTGCTCAGCCTGCCAGGATGCTTTTGTCATGCTGGCAACTCAGCCCGTTCGGGCTGATCGTGAGCCGGTCGAACGATCGAAGCCTTGTGTCCACCTGGACATGCCCTTCGACAAGCTCAGGGTGAACGGTGGTTCGGGCGGTAGCGTGCTGGCTTTCCGGCCGTTTGCCAGAGCACTGCGGCCGGGCTCATGAGCGGTCCGTCGAATGGCATGCTCCATGTCCTCACAGTTGCCGCGCATAATCTTCCAGCTGCCGCTTGGCAGCATCGAAGGCGTCGCGCAGTGCGACGTAGGCATCCTCGTTTTCCTGCCGGTCGACCACGATTTCCTTGCCGGGTACGCCGAGGTCGATGCGGACGTTGAAGGGCTTGCCCTGCTGGTGATGCCGGGCGGCCTGCTCGACCACTACGCGGCAGCTGACGATGTCGGCAAAAACCTGTTCGAGTTTCTGGGCCTTGTCGCGGATGTGGGTATCGAGGGCCTCGGAAGCGGGGATGTCGCGGAAGGTGATTTGGAGCGGGGTTTTCATGGTGACTCCGTTGGATTGAATGAGGCAGGATGCATCCTGCCGGTTTACAGTTTCGGGTGGCCTTCCTGCGCGTAGTGCTTTTCGCGCTGCTCCTGGCAGACGATACAGCGCTTGGCGGTGGGATAGGCCTGCAGGCGGGTGAAGCCGATCTCGTTGCCGCAGTCGGTGCAGACGCCGTATTCGCCGTTCCGGATGCGCAGCATCGCGGCTTCGATATCCCGCATTTCATCGATATGGCGGTCGAGGATCGCGAGGTTGAAATCTGCCAGCGCATTGGCCATCGACTCGTCGCCGGCATCGCCCGGTTCGCGGTTGAGCAGGTCGATGCGATGCTGGTTGCCCGAGTTCTCAAGCTCCTCGCGCACCTCGCGCAAGCGTGCCTGGTAATCCTCTTTGAGTTTTCGGGTCAGCTGTTCAAGCTGGGAATGGGTGAGTACGGCCATCGGTCCTCCTGCGCTTGTGGTGACGAATCAAACTCTACCTTTAATTTGAGGATGGCAATATCCTATTTCAAGGGCGACCGGATTTCGCGGGGCGCCGGCACCCGTCTCCCGGGTATTCCATTGTGGCAGAAGGGAACGTGCCCGCCACGAGATCCTGCAGGGCAAGCCAGCGGCGCCTGCCGGAAGAGACCTGCTGCTGGTTGATTTCCAGCTCGATCCCGACATAGCAGTCGGCCGGGAAGCGGCGGCGCAGCCAGGCGGTGAAGCCGTCCGACCGGCCCGTATACGGGTAATTGCGGCGCACCCTCAGGCCGGGGGCGCGCGCTTCGAGTTGGGCCTGCCAGCGGCGGCACAGTTCCGCCTCGCCGGCACGCGCAGGATCGTAGAGCAGGCCGATATCGGCGTTGCGGACGACGCCGTCGAGCACCGGCGTGAAGCTGTGCGAGGCAAGATGGATCACCCGGCCGGCGTGCGCGATCGCGGTGGCGATGTGCGCCTCGACTGAGGCCCGGTAAGGCAGGTAATACCGGTCCAGGATTTCGCGGCGGACGGCCGCAGGCACGTTCCGGGTGGCCTCGGAATACAGCTTCGGGTGGCCGGTCGAGCGGTTGAGGTCGATCAGCAGGCGGCTGGTGGTGGAGACATAAAGTGGCGCGTCCAGCAGCCGGGCGAATTTCCGCGCCATGGCCAGCGCGCCGGGGTCGTAGCCGCGATGGCTCTGCAGCAGCGCCTCGAAGCCCGCAAACAGCGGGCGGTAGCGTGGCGGGATGCGGTTGCCGCCATGCTCGCAGGTGATCAGGACATGATCGCTCATGGTCAGTCCACGAACATCCGGCCGGCTTCCAGGCAGCTGCATAGCACCCGGTACAGTTCGCGCAGGCCCGCTGCGCCGGTCGCGGGTCCCAGCGAACGCAGCAGGCGGCGGGCGAGCGGTCCCTGTTCGAGGATCACGCGCAGCGGCCCGTGTGCGGGGTCGTCAGCGTCCGGCAGGGTCGTTTCGACGAGGTGCCGCCAGAGCTCGCCGGCCTGGCAGGCGCGTCCGGGATAGCCCAGCAGCCGCAGGTAGCCGGCATCGTCGATCACCGCTTTGTCGGCATCGCGGATGCAGGCGGCGAGATGCTTCGCCAGGACCTCCGTGGCGACTTCCTGCTGCGGCGCCAGCGGCGACCTCCCGCGCTGCCGGGTAAATCTTGGTGACGTTACGACGAATCAGCTCGAACAGTTCATTCAGGGTGGTGCGCCCACCGACGGCAATATTGTAGACCTGATTCAAC
>JAJZRT010000333.1 GCA_021802595.1 Pseudomonadota bacterium | reverse complement strand
GTGATCGAAACCGCCGCCGCCAGCACCGCTCCTGTTAAAGCAGCAACCGAGATTGATTGACTATGCGCCGCCCAACCCCCATCCGTCGTTCGCCCACCGCCCCCATGGGCCGCGCGGCGAGCCGCCTGCAACAGGCGACCGCCCCCGAAGCCCCCCACGAACGCTTGCAAAAAGCCCTGGCGTCAGCCGGGCTGGGCTCGCGCCGCGAAATGGAGGAATGGATTGCCCAGGGCCGCGTGCTGGTCAACGGCGAAACGGCCACGATCGGCAGCAAGGTCGGGTCGGGCGACGTGGTCAAGGTCAGCGGCCGTCGCGTGTACCTGCGCTTCGAGGACAAGCGCACGCGCATCCTGATCTATCACAAATCGGAAGGTGAAATCGTCACCCGCGACGACCCCGAGGGGCGCGCCACCGTGTTCGACGCGCTGCCCAAGCTGCGCGGCGCCAAGTGGATCGCCGTCGGCCGGCTCGACTACAACACCGACGGCCTGATGATTTTCACCACCTCGGGCGAGCTCGCCAACAACCTGATGCACCCGCGCTTCGAAGTCGAGCGCGAATACGCGGTGCGGGTGCTGGGCGAGCTGACTGAAGAGATGATTGCGCAGCTGCTGGCCGGGGTCGAACTCGACGACGGCATGGCGCAGCTGCAAAGCTGCTTCGCCGCGGGCGGCGAGGGCGCCAACCGCTGGTATCGCATCGTGATCAAGGAAGGCCGCAAGCGCGAAGTGCGGCGGCTGTTCGAACACTTCGGCCTGACGGTGTCGCGCCTGACACGCATCCGCTTCGGCCCGATTGCGCTGCCGCCGCAGCTGCGCCGCGGCCAGAAAATGGAACTCGAAGACGAGCTGGTCGCGCGCGTGCTGGAATGGGCCGAGATGGCGCCCAGCCCGCGCCGGCAAACGCGCGGCGTGCCGGACAAGCACAGCCGCAAGCCGCGCATGCGGTAACAGCATGCTATAAAAACATGGCGTGCAGAGGGCCTCTTCATGAAGCTGATCCTGGCTGACGACCATACGTTATTTCGAGACGGGCTGGCATTGCTGCTCAAAGCGCATTGCGCCGACTGTGAAGTTTTGGAGGGCGATGGCCTGGATGCCGCGCTTGCCCAGGCCCAGGCCCATCCTGACGCCGATGTCGCGCTGCTTGACCTGCACATGCCGGGAATGGACGGCGTGCAGGGCATCCGGCGCTTCGTTGGATTACATTCCGCGCTGCCACTGATCATCCTGACCGGCGCGGAGGATCCGCAACAAATCCAGGCGGTGCTGTCGGCGGGCGCTTCCGGATTCATTCCAAAAAGCTCGACGCCCGCCGTGATGTTGTCCGCGATCCAACTGGTGCGCTCGGGCGGAACCTACATTCCCCCTCAATTTCTTTCCAGTGCATCGGTCTCAGCGCACACTCCGCCGGGCGCAAGTATCCGGGAACACGCCCAAACCCAACTGACCGACCGCCAGATGCAGGTACTGCGCCTGCTGGCGGCGGGCAAACCCAACAAGGCCATCTGCCGGGAACTCAATATCGAGGAAGGCACCGTCAAGGCGCACATCGCCACCGTCTTTCGGGTGCTGGATGTAGCAAACCGCACCGAGGCGGCGTCAGTCGCCAGGGCGATCGGATTGCTGGATTAAATCGCCACGATCTGGGCGCCATATCCGTGTTCGCGAATCTGCCCCAGGATCGTGGCTGCCGAGGTCGAATCCGGATCGTAGGCCACGAACATCAGATGGTCATGACCTGGTCTTAAGCGGGGCGCAACCACGCCTTCCACATCCCGCAAGGACTCTTCCAGCCGGAAGCGCCCGACGTCCTCAATTGTTTCGTTGACATGGATCAATACATCGCTCATTTCCATGATGGTCTCCTTGTCTATCCATTTCGGCCAATGGCTTTTTGGCCACTCAACCCGTCCGCTGCACCAATCGGAAAACAGCAGGCGACTTGCTCACATGCATCCCGGCGATTCCGTTTCGGCATTGCCGTCTGCATTGCTGTTCGCCGTGTCTGCCGGAGCGCTTTTCTGCGTGCCCACAAACATCATGTACTCAATGCGCTCGAAATGCGCGCTCAAAGCCTGATCGACCTCGCGGGCGGTGAGCCCGTCGTAGATGTAGACATTGCCTTCACGCTCATGCGCGAGCTCGCGCTCGGTGGGCGCATTCAGGCGGCGCAGCTGCCACCGTTCCAGATTTGCTTGCGCCGAGTCCGCCGCGCCCGCGGGAACGGCGCACATCAACGCGGCTGCGGCCAACATGCAGCCGAAAATGCAGTGGCGACACCCCGTTCCGCGTGCCCGCCGGCCTGAAGGCGCGCGGCGAATCGCCGCCGACGCCATCGTGCGTTCAATCCTGTTCATTGCTAGCCTGTTCATTGCTAGGTCCTCCTATCTTGGAGAAGCGCCCCGGGGCGGTCCGTCTCGATACCGCGTGCCGCGCTTCCCGGATGTCTTCATACCCGCCAAGCACGTTGTAAACATGCTTGAACCCGGCTGTTTCCAGCAGCGTTGACGCATCATGGGAGCGGTGACCGCAACGGCTGATTACCACCACATAGTCGTCAGGGCCGATGCGTTGAAGCGCCCGGCCCAGGAAAGCCGGGTCGGGCACCCAGTCCGGCGTGAACCAGGGCACATGATGATCGCCTGGCATATGCCCCGCTTCGCGTTCATACGCAGAGCGGACATCCAGCACTTTGGTGCGCGGATGATGACTCAGAAATTCGGCCAGCCCTTCTGCGGTCAGATGTCTCACGGCGCCTCCTGTGGGCTCAGACGGCTTAGTTGCTACCGCAATCTTCGCCGCTGAGGTAAACGGGTTTTGCATCGGGATGCAATTCCTGCCCGGCCATCTCCGTCGCCGTAGTTCCGGCAGATTCCGCCACGGCGCTGCTTGGTGACGGCGCGGGCGCTTCTTTCTGGGCAATGGTCGAACGCTCTTGGTCGGCTTGCGCCTCCGTTGCATCGGCCTGCGCTGCACCGGCAAACAGCAAAGCGCCAGCCAACCATAGAATTTGCTTGGACATGATTCACCTCCATTTTCAGCGGTCAACATTGACGCTTGCAGTGTGGCGCAGCGCAAAGCCGGAAGAATCGGCCGGTCAGGCTAATCCGGGAGGGCAGATGGCCTAAGCCATCCAGGAGGATTAAGCCAATTGGTCTATATCCAAAACGCCGGTTTCCAATAAGCTGAAAGCAAAGAGAGGGGGGTCCATGCTCAAACCATCACTTGCCAGCCTGGCCTGCATGCACATGGTGTTGGCATGGGCCGCCCCCGCAGACCCGCTTTCTGAGATGGATTATTTTTCGGAGCAGCCGGTAGTGCTGTCCCCGTCCAGGCTGTCGCAGCCGATAAACCGTGCCCCGGCTGCAGTCACCATCATCACGCGCGAGATGATCGAGGCTTCCGGTTTCCGCCAGTTGCCCGACCTGTTGCGGCTGGTGCCGGGCTTTCAGGTGAGTTGGGTGCGCGGCAACATCCAGGCGGTCACCTATCAGGGTCTGTCGAGCATTTATTCACGCCGCTTACAGGTCATGGTGGATGGTCGCTCGGTTTACAACCCGGCCTACGGTCAGGTGCAATGGCGGGGCATCCCGCTGGCGCTGGACGACATCGACCGCATCGAAGTGGTGCGCGGCTCCAACGCCGCCAACGATGGCGTCAACGCCGTCCAGGCGAGCATCCACATCTTCACTCGGCCCGCTTCCGCCGACCCTGGCTGGACGGTTGGCGCCGCCATCGGTTCAGCTGACATCTGCGACGGCTTGCTACGTTATGCCGGTGCCAACGGTGATTGGCAGTGGCGAGCCACCCTCAACAGCCGCAGCGATGACTGGCTCAAAAATCAGCGTGACGGCGCGCGCGACCACCTGTTTGAACCGCCCCGGATTTTGAGGAGGCTCCAACTCTTGAGAAGATGGAGCCATGAAGAAACCCGTAAAGTATTCCCCCGAAGTCCGCGAGCGCGCCGTGCGTCTGGTCACCGAGTGCCGCAAGGATCATCCATCGCAGTGGTCTGCCATTGAATCGATTGCAGCCAAGATCGGTTGCTCGGCAGCCACCCTGCACACCTGGGTGCGCCGGCATGAGACCGACACTGGCCAGCGTCCGGGCGTGACCACGGCCGAGGCGCAACGCGTCAAAGAACTGGAACGCGAGAACAAGGAACTGCGCCGCGCCAACGAGATCCTGAAGCTGGCGAGCGCGTTTTTCGCCCAGGCGGAGCTCGACCGCCGGCTCAAGTCCTGAACGATTTCATCGACCGGCATCGCGACACCTACGGGGTCGAGCCGATCTGCAAGGTCTTGCAGATTGCCCCGTCGGGCTACCGGCGCCATGCGGCGCGGGTACGCGATCCATCCAGGCGCTGCGCGCGGGCGCAACGCGACGACGCCCTGATGCCCGAGATCGAACGCGTCTGGCAAGCCAATCTTGAGGTCTACGGCGCAGACAAGGTCTGGCGGCAGATGCGGCGCGAAGGCACCGAGGTCGCGCGCTGCACCGTCGAGCGCTTGATGAGCCGCTTGGGATTGCGCGGCGCAATGCGCGGCAAAGTCGCGCGCACGACGGTGCCCGACCCCAAACAGCCGTGTCCGCTGGACCGGGTCAATCGCCAGTTCAAGGCGGATCACCCGAACCAGCTGTGGGTCTCGGATTTCACCTACGTTTCGACCTGGCAGGGCTGGTTGTACGTGGCGTTCGTGATCGACGTGTATGCCCGGCGCATCGTCGGCTGGCGGGTCAGCCGATCGATGACGACGGACTTCGTGCTCGACGCGCTGGAACAGGCGTTGTATGCCCGCCAGCCGGAGCGCGACGGCAGTCTCATACATCACTCGGATCGCGGCTCGCAGTACGTCAGCATCCGCTACAGCGAGCGTCTGTCCGAAGCGGGTATCGAGCCGTCGGTCGGCAGTAAGGGCGACAGCTACGACAACGCCTTGGCCGAGACGATCAACGGGCTGTACAAGGCGGAACTGATCCACCGGCGCGGCCCGTGGAAGACGCGGGAGGCGGTCGAGCTGGCGACGCTGGAATGGGTGGCGTGGTTCAACCACATCCGGCTGCTCGAACCCATCGGCTATATCCCGCCCGCTGAAGCTGAGGCAAACTACTACAGGCAACTCGCCGAACAGGCCAAGTCAACGGCCTGCACTTAAACCAAATGGCCTCCACGAAACCCGGGGCGGTTCA